>JAFZJK010000018.1 GCA_017553965.1 Lachnospiraceae bacterium
ATGGCTTATAAGTGTTTAACTCATATTATCACATTCTGGTTTTAAGACGCACAGATCTATCATCGAATGTATTGACCATTTCCGACCGGGAAGTTTTATACATTCGACAACACATGACATTATATAAACTGTTAACTGTATTGTTTATCATGACCGTGCCTCCTTAAAGATTTTTCTTGTGTTTTTCAAGATGATGTGATTATATCACCATTCACCTACCGTGTCAATAGGTTTATGTATAAACGAATATTATTACTTATTATCAGTTTTTTTTATATCAAAAAGGTCCCCTGATAAATAATGATCGCCACTGTCAGGAATGATCACAACGATATTCTTTCCCGCATTCTCAGATCGACCGGCCACTTTACGTGCGGCACACAGTGCAGCTCCGGCTGAAATACCGACCGTGAAACCTTCCACTACAGGCACTTTTCTTGCATAAGCATACGCGTCTTCATCCGTCACGTCGATCACTTCGTCAAATATATTCACGTCCGTTACGGGAGGGGTTGCTCCACCGCCAATACCCTGAATCTTGTGCGGTCCGGGAGTTCCGCCGTTCAGCACGGCACTTCCTGCCGGTTCCACACCGATCACCTTTACATCCGGATTCTTCTCTTTTAGGAATTTTCCTACTCCGCTGACGGTTCCGCCGGTTCCTGAAGCTGCTACAAAAATGTCGACTTTCCCTTCTGTATCCTCCCAGATCTCAGGCCCCGTCGTCTTATAATGAGCCAGAGGATTATTGGGATTTCCGCCTTGTCCGAGCACTACGGAATTCTCCGTTGCCGCAAGAAGCTCTGCCGCTTTCGCTCCTGCACCGGCCATATTCAACTCTCCAGGTGTATGATAAACCTCCGCGCCAAACGCTCTGAGGATCTTTGTTCTTTCAGCGGAGAGATTGTCCGGCATACAGATCTTTACCCGGTACCCCTTGGCTGCACCGATCGATGCAATGCCAATGCCGGTATTGCCCGAAGTTCCCTCGATAATGGTTCCTCCCGGTTTTAATTCCCCGGACTCTTCCTTTGCCTTGATCATGTTATAGGCAATCCTGTCCTTTACGGATCCGGACGGATTAAAGAACTCCAGTTTTCCAAAGACGTGTGCCGTCGTATTCCATTCCTTTTCCAAGCCATGAAGCTCCAGGAGCGGTGTATGACCGATCAATTCCGTTATGTTGTGATAAATCTTTCCCATGACAATGTCTCCTCTTGTTTATTTTATCTTCTCGCATTTCTATACTTTTTACTCATATCTGAATTTATGATCCGGATCCTTACTCAAATGCTCCCTGTTCGCAGGTTCATTCCAAGGTTCAAGATCAGGCCCCAACGGCAAAATGCTGTTCGGATTTGTCTTAAGGCAACACAAATGATAGTGCTTCTTGATGGCCTCAAAATTCGTGTTCTTACCAAAGGCGTCTTCCGCATACAGATCTCTCGCATAAGCCCATAGATTCGTGTAGTCCCGAAGCATCTTCTTATTCACACGAAAACCGTTAAAATATGCCACGTCAAACCTTGCAAGCGTTACGTAAAGGCGTACGTCCGACTCCGTAACGTAATCCCCAAACAGAAATCTCTGCTTCGAAAGCCTCTCCTCCAAGACGTCAAATGCATCAAACACTAAATGATACGCATGCGAATATGCCTCCTGGCTTGTTGCAAATCCGGCCTTGTATACACCGTTATTTACATCATGGAAGATATATGCATTCAGCTTGTCAATCTCCTCTCGAAGTTCCTCCGGATAAAGGTTCGGCGCATGCTTTTTATGATACTTCTTCCACGCGGTCTCAAAATATAACGTAAGGTTAAAATAGTCATTGTTGACGACCGCTCCCGTCTTCAGGTCTACAAGGGCCGGAACAGTGAATCTTCCCTGATAGTTCGGATCCGCTTTTTTATATGCCTCGCTTAAGAGATGAATCCCCAAGACAGGATCCTTCTCCCCCTCATCCAAAGTAAATGCCCAATCCGACCATGGAACGTCAGGCCGAATGGGATCCAGTGTTCCCACCGAGATGACGTCCTCCAGTCCCAATAGCTGCCTTACAATGATGGAACGATTGGCCCAAGGGCATACGGGAGCCCATAACAGGCGATATCTTCCCTCCTCGACGGGAAGTTCCCCTTCACCCTCTCCAAAAGGTGTCGTGAAGCGATTTGCCTGTCGTTCAAATTTTCCGCTGCTTTGTATTTCACCGTTTGTTACGTGATCCACTACCGCCATGTCTTTCCCTCCATGCTTTTATCCGGTCAACCTCTGTTTACAACCTAAGAACACCAAATTTTGCTGTCCTGTCATTTTCCTCCATCCATACACTAACATCGGGTCCTTCCGGCAAGATGCCGTCTGGATTGATCTCTGTCCCAAGCAGGAACCCCTTTTTAATAGCTTCAAAGTCTGTAATGTCATGATATGAAGGAATGGAATAAAGCTCCTTCGCGTAATTCCACAAATTATGATAATCTTGGATCCGCCTTTTATTTAGGCGATATCCAAAGTAATATGCCACGTCAAATCTCGTCAATGTCACGTAAAGCCTTACATCGGCTTCCGCAAGCTTATCTCCGAGAAGGAATCTGTTTTCCCCTAAATGCTTTTCAATCTGATCTAAACGATCAAATACCAAATGATAATTCTTTTCATACTCTTCCCGGCTTTGTGCCGTGCCGACCTTTTTGATGCCGTCATTCAGTTCTCCAACAACGTTTACGATTTGCTCTGCCACGTCCTACCTCCCTTTCTTCCATGAGGGTCCTTGCATGTCAGCTCTGCCTGACTCATCTTCAAAACGATAATCCCTGGGTAAGAAAAACCCCTCGTCTTCCATCCATTGAAGATGGTCTCCTGCTCCGTCAAAATATTCCATTGCCGTCTTCGCCCTTCGGAATCCCAGCTTTTCATATAAAAGAACCGTTTGCGGATGAGTATATAGGATCACGTTCTGTCCTTTCAGCTGTTCCAGAAGATGAAGTATCATCTCCCGTCCGATCCCATTTCCCTGATATTCTTCCTCCAAAGCCACATTATAGATCGCCGCTTGGAAAATACCATCCGTCAGTGCCCTCGCCACTCCGACAATCTTTTTTCCGTCGTAAACGAATACCACGGCACCGCTGTTTGTAAATGCCTTCTTTTGTTCCTCTGCCGTATGGTCAGAGAGGCCGGAGTGCCGGAGCACGTCCGCCACCTCCTGCCAATCTATTTCCCCTAAGGTTGTTTTATACCATATCTCCATTTGCAATGCCTTCCGTCTCATTCAAAGCTTATTCAAAAGGTACCACTGCTCCGTCATACTTCTCATTGATGAATTTCTTGATCTCATCAGACTTGAGAGCCTTTACCAGCTCCTGAATCTCTTCTTTGTTTTCGTTACCTTCTTTAACAGCAATGATGTTTACGTATGTCTTTGCTGCAGTAGAGGTACTGGATTCATAAGCGATGGAATCCTTACCAACGGAAAGCCCTGCTTCCAATGCATAGTTACCATTCAAAACTACGTAAGCAACTTCGCTTCTTACACGCGGAACCTGAGCAGCCTCAAGCTCCTGAAGTTTTAAATTCCTGGGATTGCTTGTAATGTCATTAATAGTTGCGGTAAGTCCTGCACCATCCTTTAATGTTATGAGACCGTTATCCTGTAATAACAGAAGTGCACGTGCTTCGTTTGTGGTATCATTGGGGATAGCGATCACATCGCCGTCTGCAACATCATCCAGGGAAGACTTGGTTCCGGGATAGATACCAAAAGGCTCATAATGAATACCGCCGGCATTAGCAAGATGAGTACCCTGCTCTGCGTTGAAAGACTCAAGATAAGGAACGTGAACCGCATAGTTTGCATCCAGCTCACCGCTTTCAACAGTGGTCATGGGAAGTACATAATCATCAAATACGGTAATCTCAAGCTTAATGCCCTGCTTTTCAAGAATGGGCTTTACCTGCTCCAATACTTCCGCATGAGGAGTTGCGGATGCAGCGATCTTGATGACCTTCTCTTCCTTTGCAGCGGTATTTGAGCCGGTATTCGAACTCGCATTTGCATCATCTTTACCGCATCCGGTTAGGGACGCAAATACCAAAACTACAGTTACTACAAGTGCTAATACTTTCTTTTTCATGATTTTTTCTCCTTTTACTTTCTTTTCTCAACTTTTTTGGCTATTTTCATGCCTGTTGTCTGGAATATCTGAAACAGTATTATGATCAATAATACCGTAACGACCATTATATCGGTTTGATACCTGTAATATCCGTAACGGACGGCTATGTCTCCAAGACCGCCTCCGCCAACGGTACCCGCCATAGCGGAATACCCTAAAATAGTTCCAAGGGCAATGGTTGCCCCCGTAATAAGGGAAGTCCTTGCTTCCACGAGCATGACTCTGAGTATTATGTCCAGATCCGACGCTCCCATGGATCTTGCCGCCTCGATCACGCCCTTATCCACCTCCTTAAGGGAGGACTCTACCAACCTGCCTATGTATGGTGCCGCTGAAATAACAAGCGGTACGATCGTTGCAGTGGAGCCGTAACTTTTCCCGACCACAAACCTTGTGAATGGGATCAGTACGATCAAAAGGATCAAAAACGGAACGCTTCGTATGATATTTGAGATGACATCGAGAATACGGTAGACAGCTCTGTTTGGTCTTATCCCATCCTTATCCGTCATCGCCAATATCACCCCCATCGGAAGTCCCAGTATATATCCGACCAACGTGGAGATCAGCGTCATGTATACAGTGTCCCTAATGCCTTCCAACAGCATGGTAATGGTTTGTTGATCAAACATCTTCCTCCACCTCCTGTATCTCCAGCCCTCTTTCTCTTAAGTAATATTCCATGTCCACCTGAATATGCCGGTTTTCCGGAAGCCCCAGGATCATTTCTCCTTTAGCGATCCCACCCACATTTCTTGTCTCGGCGTGAAGTATATTCACCGGTGTCTGGAAATGCAGGATCATATCGGCGATCACCGGTTCAAATGCCGAATTTTTCGAATATACGATCCTGATTTTCTTCTTCGCATGCAGTTCCGGTGCATTTCCGATCTCCCTGATGACTTTTGATTCATCTCCGTAGATCAGCCTGCGTCCGGCCTTTGACTTAGGTGTATTAAAGATTTTTTCCACTTCCCCGCTTTCGGCGACCTGCCCGTTTTCAATGATAGCGACCTTATTGCACGCTTCCTGGACTACACTCATCTGATGTGTGATGATCACCACCGTTATCCCAAGGTCTTTATTGATCTGCTTTAAAAGTTGCAGGATTGACTCCGTTGTCTGAGGATCCAACGCGCTTGTGGCCTCGTCACAAAGCAGGATCTTTGGTGAGGAAGCAAGGGCCCTCGCAATAGCAACCCTTTGTTTTTGTCCTCCTGAGAGCTGTGCGGGATAAGCCTTTGCCTTATCCGACAGTCCAACCAGGTCAAGTAATTCCATGGCTCTCTTTTCTGCTTCTTTTTTATTTACCTTAAGGAGTCTTAGCGGGAAACAGACATTACTGATCACATTTTTTTGCATCAATAAGTTGAAATGCTGGAAGATCATGCCCGTTTCACTTCTTTGCTTTCTTAACTCCTTTTCAGAAAGCGTAGCGAGGTTTTTTCCGTCTATCAGGATCTCTCCCTCAGTCGGTCTTTCCAGAAAATTCAAACATCTGACCAGTGTACTTTTTCCGGCACCTGACATACCGATGATCCCATATACGTCCGATCTCTCTATCTCCAGGTTTACGTCTTTTAGCGCATGTACAGCACCTTCCGGCTGTTCATAAACCTTACTTACACCCCGCAGCTCAATGAGTGCCAATTTATTCACCTCCTTTACTTCCATCCTGATTTACGCATAAAAAAACCGCCCATTATTTATAGGCGGTATGTTGACTCAATAATGAATTAACATCATATGATCATGCGCAGCCAAAGAAGCCGTCATGAACAGTCAAAATACCTGCCCGGCGACAATACATTCGACAGAAACATGCCATATTCAATTGGGTTCTAATCTCTATCGTTCTCATATCTTTGGCTTCCTTTCTTGTTGATAGTGTCGATATTACACCTATTTACCTACTTTGTCAATAGGTTTATGTATAAACGATTATTATTACTATCTATCAGATTTTTTTATAACAGGCTATTCTATAATACTCTTTAACCTTTCCATACATTCTGCGATCACAGTTCTGGGCGCTGCCACATTTATCCTCTGGAACCCTTCTCCTGTTGTACCGAATATCTCTCCACTGTCCAGCCATAGCTTTGCAACATAGGTTATCCTTCTATCAAGTTCTTTAGGGCTTATACCGGTTTTTCTAAAGTCAAGCCATAGCAGATAAGTCCCCTCGCTCTTTATAAGCTCTACACCCTTCAGATACTTCTCTGTATATTCTCTTACATACCTTACATTATCTTTAACATATCCGAGCATTGCATTATACCATTCATCGCCTTTTACGTATGCCGCTTTTGCAGCTGTGATGCCCAGAGTCCCAAGCTGGCTGATACCTGCCGTATCGACCTGTTTCTTAAATTTTTTCCTTAAATCCCTGTTTGGTATAAAGATATTGGAAAGAAGCATGCCTGCCAGGTTAAAGGTTTTGCTCGGTGAAGTACATATTATCGAAATATCCTCAAATTCCTTTTTTACCAAAGCAAAAACAGTATGCCTGCCTTCGAGGATGATGTCATTATGTATCTCATCGGCTATGACCGTAACTCCGTATTTAACACATATATCCCCTAATCTTGTCAGTTCTTCCAATGTAAATACTCTTCCGGTAGGATTATGCGGATTACACAGTATAAAGAGTTTTATGTCATTTTCCCTGATCTTTCTTTCAAAGTCCTCAAAATCTATATGGTACCTGTTATCATCTCCGAGATATAGGTCGCTGCTTATTATCCTTCTTCCGTTATCCTCTATGACCTCAGAAAAAGGATAGTATACAGGCTGCTGTATAAGCACCGGATCACCCGGCTCGGTATATGCCTTTACGCCCATGGCCAGTGCAAAAACAACACCCGGAGTCTTAACCAGCCACTCACGTTTTACGGTCCAGTCATGATGTCTTTCCATCCAGCCGGCTACTGCGTTAAAATATTCGTCCAAGGTCTCGGTGTAACCGAATATTGCATGCCTTGTACGCTCTATAACCGCATCCTCCACATAAGAAGATGTTTTAAAATCCATATCCGCTACCCATAACGGAAGAACATCCTCCGGCTTTCCTCTCCTTAATGCAAAATCGTACTTTAGCGATTCCGTTCCCCGACGGTCTATCACTCTATCAAAATCCAGATTTCTTTCAGGCATTGTATCATTTCCTTTCAAAAAGATCAGTCATTATAGTTTAACACATTTTTTAATTCTGCTTTTAAATCCTCTATATCCTCTATCCCTACCGACAGCCTTAATGTAGTCGGTGTGATCCCGTTTTTTAACCTGGTCTCCTCAGGCACATCGGCATGAGTCTGTGTGGTCGGATATGTGATAAGCGTTTCAACTCCTCCGAGACTCTCAGCATATTTTATCATCCTTACATTTTCCAAGATCTTTAGGGCATGCTCCTTTGTATCAACCTTAAAGGTTATCATGGAACCGAACCCTCTTGATTGTTTTTTCATTATCTCATGTCCGGGATGCTCCGGAAGCCCCGGATACAGGACTTTGGTCACATTTTTCTGACTCTTAAGCCACGTAGCAAGACCCAGTGCGTTCTTTTCAGCTCTTTCCATCCTTAACCCAAGTGTTTTGATACCTCTTAAGATAAGCCAGCTGTCAAAAGGTGATAATCCAGCCCCTGTAGTTTTTATAAGAAACCTTAATCTGTCTCTTATGTCCTCTCTGTTCGTAACAATAAAGCCGGCAAGGGTATCGTTGTGTCCACCCAAAAATTTGGTTCCGCTGTGGATAACAATATCTGCTCCCAGGCTTAACGGATTCTGGAAATACGGGGAAAGAAACGTGTTATCCACTATCAGTAACAGGTTGTGTGCTTTGGCGGCCTTGGCGATCTCCTTTATATCGGATACATTCATCATCGGGTTTGTCGGTGTTTCCAGGTATATCGCCTTTGTATTCTCCTTTATCTTACTTTCCACATCCTCTATGGAACAATCAATATAAGTCAGTTCATATCCGTTTTTCCTTGATACATTATCGAATAATCTGATACTTCCCCCATAAAGATCTGCCTCGGTTATAATATGGTCTCCCGGTGAAAAAAGCTCAAATAAAAGGCTTATAGCCGCCATCCCGGAACTGAGTGCAAATGCGTCTATTCCGCCTTCAAGCTCGGCCACTACCTTTTCAACCTGTGCTCTTGTAGGGTTCTGCAGCCTGCTGTAATCATACCCCGTACTTTTTCCTACTCCGGGGTGTGCGTAAGTAGCAGTCTGAAATATTGGGAAGCTTATTGCTCCAAAATGTTCTGTCTTTCCTTCATCCTCTTCGAGGTGAAGACATCGTGTATTTATTCCTCTTGACATTAATATTATTCCTTTCTACCAATCATCTTATAAAAAGGCATAAAAAAACCGGGAACAGTTTTTGTTCCCGGTGAAGTGACCTAATATGGTTTATGATCGCACCAAAAGACTATCGAATGTCTCTGCCAATTCAGGCCGGGAATAGTTAAACATTCGATTATACATGACACTGTTATAATTTGATGCGAATTTTATCATGATCTTGTCCTCTTTTAATCTGATATACTTTTAGTTATCAATTATTCTGTAAATAACGCGGTTGAATAGTATCTGTCTCCGCTGTCAGGAAGAAGTGCTACTATGACTTTACCTGCATTCTCAGGTTTCTTTGCATATTCAAGAGCTGCGTAAAGGGAAGCACCTGAAGAAATACCTACAGAGATACCCTCTTTCTTTGCTAAATACTTAGCTGTCTCAAATGCCTTCTCGTTAGGAGCCTTGAATACTTCATCATATACTTTTGTGTTAAGGACGTCAGGAACAAATCCGGCACCGATACCCTGGATCTTGTGTGCACCGGCTTTACCTTCGGAAAGTACCGGGGATGTTTCAGGCTCTACTGCTATAACCTTTACATTAGCATTCTGCTCTTTTAAATATTCGCCTGTACCTGTTATGGTTCCACCTGTACCGACACCGGCGATAAACAGATCAACTTTTCCGTCTGTATCCTTCCAGATCTCGGGACCTGTGGTTGCCTTATGTACTGCAGGGTTTGCAGGGTTAACGAACTGTCCGGGGATAAATGAATTAGGGATCTCATTTGCAAGCTCTTCAGCCTTTGCGATAGCGCCCTTCATACCCTTTGCACCTTCGGTGAGGACGATCTCTGCACCGTAAGCCTTAAGTATATTTCTTCTCTCAACACTCATGGTCTCAGGCATGGTAAGTATAGCCCTGTATCCCTTTGCAGCTGCGATAGCTGCAAGTCCGATACCTGTATTACCTGATGTGGGCTCTATGATGACTGAGCCTTCCTTTAAAAGTCCCTTTGCCTCAGCGTCCTCGATCATAGCCTTTGCGATGCGATCCTTAACGCTTCCTGCGGGATTGAAATATTCGAGCTTTACAAGCACTGTTGCCTTAAGTCCGAGATCCTTTTCAATATTTACCACCTCAACAAGGGG
This sequence comes from Lachnospiraceae bacterium, assembly GCA_017553965.1. Next base: position 9,634 of record JAFZJK010000018.1, read on the forward strand.
GGTATTTCCGATAAGTCCAAGTGTTCCTTTGTAAATATTAGCCATAGTATCTTCCTCCAAATAACTTTTTATATTCTTTTTGATTATGTCTTTTTTATGCCATATGCACTTGTATTATATATAACTTGGTTTTCTTAGTCAATTCTATTTTCTATTATAAAACCGATCATATTTTAACATTACTCCATCACTCCGTGATGGAGCCGCATCATAAGGAATCTTCCCACTGCTCCGCAGCGGGCCCCTCCTTACGATATATTAAACTGCAGCAAATCCTTTCTCAAGGTCAGCGATGATGTCGTCGATATGCTCTGTACCGATCGAAAGTCTGATGGTGCTCTGATTGATGCCCTGATCTAAGAGTTCTTCCTCTGAAAGCTGTGAATGTGTTGTGGTAGCGGGATGGATAACCAGACTCTTAACATCTGCTACGTTCGCAAGCAGTGAGAAGATCTCAAGATTATCTATAAACTTCCAAGCCTCTTCCTTTCCGCCCTTGATATCAAATGTAAATATTGAGCCACCGCCGTTAGGGAAGTACTTCTTGTAAAGCTCATGATCGGGATGATCCGGAAGGGAAGGATGATTAACCTTAGCTACCTTGGGATGGTTCTTTAAGAACTCGATTACTTTCTTTGTATTCTCTGCATGTCTGTCAAGTCTGAGTGACAATGTCTCAATACCCTGAAGAAGAAGAAATGCATTGAAAGGAGAAATGGTAGCACCTGTATCACGGAGAAGTATGGCTCTGATAAATGTAACGAATGCTGCAGGTCCAACCACATCATAGAAAGATACGCCATGATAGCTGGGATTGGGAGCTGCGATATTCGGATATTTGCCGCTTGCCTTCCAGTTGAACTTACCGGACTCAACGATTATACCGCCAAGTGTGGTTCCGTGGCCACCTATGAACTTTGTAGCCGAATGAACTACGATGTCTGCGCCATGCTCAAAAGCCCTGAAAAGATAAGGTGTTCCAAATGTGTTATCTACTACTACGGGAAGTCCGTACTTATGAGCAATTTCTGCTATAGCGTCTACATTCGGGATATCACTGTTGGGATTTCCCAAAGTTTCAAGGTAGATGGCTCTGGTATTATCCTTTATAGCTGCCTCAACTTCTGCGAGGTTATGTGCATCAACAAATGTTGTCTCAATTCCGTACTGGGGAAGTGTGTGTGATAAGAGATTGTAGCTGCCACCGTAGATGGTCTTCTGTGCTACGATATGTCCGCCGTTGGCTGCAAGTGCTTCTATTGTATATGTGATAGCTGCTGCGCCGGATGCAAGTGCAAGTGCTGCAGATCCGCCTTCGAGGGCTGCTATTCTCTTCTCTAACACGTCCTGTGTGGTATTGGTAAGTCTTCCGTAGATGTTACCTGCATCTGCAAGTCCGAATCTATCTGCAGCATGCTTACTGTTATGGAATACATAAGAGGTTGTCTGATAGATCGGTACTGCTCTTGAATCTGTAGCAGGGTCTGCCTGTTCCTGTCCAACGTGTAACTGTAATGTTTCGAATTTATAATTGCTCATAATGTTTATCTCCTTTTAATTAGTGGTATTTGTATTATTTGTTTTTGTCTGTTTTGATGTTCCGATCTCTTTGCGGTTTGCAATAAAAACGCCCGAGGCATAACCGCTCCCGGGCAAATGGCTTGAAAATGTTTTTATGAGGTCAACATCGTTCAGTTATGAGGCGCATGAAGTTTCCATCGAACGCCC
>JAFZJK010000149.1 GCA_017553965.1 Lachnospiraceae bacterium
GGTCTCAACTATACCGAGCGGGTAATTGGCCCATTTATACTCAGGTGAGTTTACAAGGTTTGCGGAAGCATCAGCTTCGATAATGCCATCCTTTTCGAAGTTCATGGAATAGAGCCTTATCTTGCTGTCGGGTCTGACTTTAACCGCAGCATAAGTACCAAGGCTAAGAGCACAAGGAAATACATGGCCTCCGTTATAATCGGTATGCTCGCCGATCAGGTTCACGCGTCCTGGTGCAAAGAAGATTCTTACATCGCAGGAATCGCCGTATATTCTCTTAAAGTCGAATAAAAGCTTTGTCTTTATCTCATTCATTATTTTGTTGATCCTTTTTGGTTTTCTTATTTTTTGATCTTGAAATACTGAGCAAACATATAGCTATACCGATAACTGCAAAGAGTCCGCCGAGTACCATTATCAAAATTCCTTTATTAGATCCTGAGTCTTTATCGTTATCCGTTTTGGTATCGTTTTCAGTCTCGCTTTCGGTCTCGGTAGGGGCAGCAGTCGGATTGTCATTTTTGTCGGGTTTCCCGGTAGCCGGTATTTCTGTTACGGTAATATCGGGAGTAGCGGTCACTTCAGGGGTAACAGTTACATCCGGAGTAGGAGAAGGCTCTGTACTACCGTATTTCTCGATGTACTTCTGCATTGCTACTTCGTCGTATTCCGGTATCAGCTTTGCATACAGAGTAAGGGACTTTCCGGCTTCTCCGGTAAATTCTGTACCTTCCCTGTAATCCTTAGTGGTATACCAGCCAAGTACCTTCATCTCAGGTAACGTAGTAACGATTGTCTCGGAAGTAAAGCTCTGACCGTTTACAAGGTACGTTATACTGGGCTTAAGAGTCACTGTATCGACCTCATATACAAGTATATCCGGACCATCAGATGCAATAATTATGGACTCTACTTTGGCAGCGTTATCTATACCGTATTTGCTTAAAGCATCGATCATATCCCTGTACTTGAAATATGATATCTCACAGAGGTCGGTTTTTTCTGTCTTATAAGGAGATACCGGGATATAGTTAAATCCGTCGGTTGTGGCACTGCTCGTCAGATAGAATGCGAGATGCTCTGAGGAGTTGCTTGCTACGGCTATGTCATTACTGGAAACTATATAGCTCCTGATAACAGGTATGGATATGGGCTGTGCGTGGCTGTATACAAGGCCTGCTACGGTATGACCTTCTTTTTCCTCCCATATTACCCTTCCGCCGATAAGTTCATTCGCTGACATCAGGCTTTCATAAGCCAGTCTGTCGACCTCGGTCTGCTCGCCCCATTCCCTTACGGTTGAACCGTAGAAAAGGCTGTCAACCACGGTAGGGAAGTTCCAGGTAAGTGTTCTGCGGTTTATCCATGCATGGCACTCTCCGCCGGAGTTGCCGTTACTTCCGTTATCCCAGATGATAATGGGTACGCCGTATTCATAGCATTTGAGCCCCATGTATCTGGCCCATTTTTCACGTTCTTCCGTATTGTCCTTATTGGTGGCACTTGTTTCTCCTATAACGACAGGGATGTCGTTAAAAAGGAACTGTTCCTCTAAGGTGTTAAAAAGTGTGTCGATCGCTCCCGTATCGGTCTTACTGTTGGGATCGAAGGTCATTTTCTCATCGCTTAAGCAGAAATTGTAAGGGCTGTAGCAATGAGTAGATATAATGATATTCTTTACCGGTTCACCCTCATAAGTGGGGATGGAAATGGATTTAAGGATGGTATCCGAAGAAGAAGCGGCATATCCGGGTATCATAAGACATCTCTCGGAATTATAACCCTTGCCGTTACTCCTGATAGTATAAGCGAATACCTGGTTTAAGTAATTGACGGCATTGTATGCACTCTGATATCCGTCCCATTCATGATCGGCACCCGTCATACGGGGTTCATTCATGGCTTCAAAGATAAGGTGCTGGTCATAATCCGCAAATTCATCGGCTATCTGGCTCCAGACAGCTGCAAGCTGTTCTGCCACCTTGAGGTATTCTTTATCCAGCTTGGGATTATTTACCCAGGACTCATGATGAAGGTTAAGGATGACATACATATCGAGATCGTAAGCATAGTCAACTATCTCCTTAACTCTTGCAATAAATTTTTCGTTGATGGTATATGTGCCGTCTTTTGATAAGAAATTAGCCCAGGTGGTTGGGATACGTATAGTCTTAAAACCCTTATCGCGGATGGCTTTTATAAGCTCCGGAGTGGTAGCGGGATTCCCCCAGGAGGTTTCCTGAGCTTTGGGGTTCGAACTGCCTCCACTGGTGGCATCCATCGTATTTCCGAGGTTCCAGCCTATTCCCATTTCGGCGGTGACTTCTTTTGCTGTCTTACCTGTGAGAGGAGCGGATTTAGCTTTTACCGTTCCCTCTGAAGTACAGGCGGAAAGAAATATTACCGAAAGTATGAGTATAAGGGGTGCTGAAATCTTTAAAAATCTTTTTAATGTCGTATGGCTATGGTACATGAGAATTCCTTTTTATAACTTTTATTTGGAGTGGATAATAAGTATTGTATCGTCAGACAGACCGGTACAATTACATTTTGGAGATATCATTAAGTGCAGCGGCTATAACCTTATCCATGTCATAGTACTTGTACTGGCCGAGTCTTCCTCCGAAGAATACGTTTGCCTCTTTGTCGGCAAGCTCTCTGTACTTGTTGTAGAGATTATTGTTTCTCTCGTTATTTACCGGATAGTAAGGTTCATCACCCTTTTCCCACTGCTTTGGATATTCTTTTGTAATTATTGTTACAGGCTGTTTCCCGAATTCGAAATGCTTGTGCTCTATGATACGGGTGAACTTCTCATCATGGCTGGTGTAGTTGACTACAGCTACGCCCTGGAAGTTTTCCTTATCAAGCTTTTCGGTTTCAAACTTGAGAGATCTGTATTCAAGCTCGCCGAACCTGTAGTCATAAAATGCATCGATCATTCCGGTATATATGACTTTATCAGCAAGACCGAGGTTAGCGGCAGAGGAGTCCTCGCCGTTAGCTTTTACATATTCGTTTCTAAGCTCAAAATAATCCGTGTTGAGTCTAACTTCAACACCATCAAGCATCTTTTCTATCATAGCGGTGTATCCGCCTATCGGGATACCTTGGAATCTATCGTTAAAGTAGTTGTTGTCGAAAGTAAACCTTACCGGCAGCCTCTTTATGATAAAAGCAGGCAGTTCCTTACAGCTTCTTCCCCACTGTTTTTCGGTATATTCCTTAACCAGCTTTTCGTATACGTCGCGTCCGATAAGCCTTAAAGCCTGTTCTTCAAGGTTTTTCGGCTCGCCGTCCAGATGCTCGGCAGCTATCTGTTCGTTGATCTTAGCTGCAGCTTCTTCGGGAGTAGTAATACCCCAGAGCTTGGAAAACGTATTCATATTGAAGGGAAGGTTATAAAGCTCGTTGTGGAAACGAGCTACGGGCGAATTTATAAAGTTGTTAAAGGAAACAAACTTATTCACATAATCCCAGATGGTCTTATCCGAGGTATGGAAAATGTGAGCACCGTATTTGTGCACGTTTATCCCTTCAACGTTTTCCGTATAGATATTTCCGCCGATATGGTTTCTCTTATCTATTACGAGACACTTGTATCCCTTTTGTTTGAGCTCGTAAGCAGCAACCGCACCGTACAGGCCGGCACCGACTATCAGGTAATCATAAGCATTTTTCATCAGAAGATCACTCCGTATTCTTTAAGATAATCTTTAAGGTAAGGTGCGTTTTTGTCTTTTTCAGCAAGTATGGGATCGTTTGTACCCCAGTTTACATTGATATCGGGGTCATCGAAACGGATGCTTGCTTCATGTGCGGGAGCGTAGTAGTTGTCAAGCTTATAGATAAACTCAACGTTATCCGACAGGGTTACAAAACCATGTGCAAACCCGCGGGGGATCATCAGCTGCAGCTTATTTTCCTCGGAAAGTTCTACGCCGATCCATTTAAGATATGTGGGTGATTCATGACGAAGGTCAACAGCCACATCCATAACTGTACCTCTCACACAGCGTACGAGTTTAGCCTGTGAGTAC
>JAFZJK010000150.1 GCA_017553965.1 Lachnospiraceae bacterium
CTTGCATTTTCAACAACTCTATGATATAGTAATGCTTACATGAATCTAGACTATTCATGCATTATTGCCCACCATTTTGGTTAAGCCCATACGGACAGGCGGGGCGTTTGCCGCGGGTGGCGAAAGGCCACATTAGGTAACATCGCTTCTGAATAGGTCAATACGTGCAGCCATTGGTTTCCATTGGTTCTGTGGATAGTTTATTGAATTAAGCGTGTAGTTTCAGGACAGATGTTACAATCTGTCCTTTTTTTGTTGAATTAGAACTATTTACGACAGAATCTTTTTAAGGCAAAGCGCTAGCTTGCCTGTAGATTTCCACAGACGTGAATAGTTAAGATAAGAGATATATAGAAAGGCCTGGAACTTGCTATGAATATAGAAGCACAAAAGCATGCTCCGGTGTATGAAGCACTCGAGAGATTCAGAAAACAGAGAATAGTTCCCTTTGATGTACCGGGACATAAACGCGGACGCGGTAACCCCGAGCTGAAAGAGCTCCTTGGGGAAAAGTGCGTAAGCTTGGACGTTAATTCCATGAAACCGTTGGATAATCTCTGCCATCCCATGTCGGTTATTAAAGAGGCGGAGGAGCTTGCGGCAGAGGCGTTTGGTGCGGACCATTCCTTCTTTATGGTAGGAGGTACCACTTCAGCTGTTCAGGCCATGGTACTTACAGCATGCCGTGCGGGCGACAAGATCATACTTCCGAGAAATGTACATAAGAGTGTTATCAATGCATTGGTGCTCTGCGGAGCTGTTCCTGTGTATGTTAACCCTGAGGTGGATAAAAAGCTTGGTATAGCGCTTGGTATGGAGCTTACAGAGCTGGAAAAAGCCATTAAGGAAAATCCCGATGCGGTATGTGTATTTGTAAATAATCCCACATATTACGGTATATGTTCAGACTTAAGGGGAATCGTTAAGCTTGCTCATGAAAATAAGATGCTCTGTCTGGTAGATGAAGCACACGGAACTCATCTCTACTTTGAAAAGAGCCTGCCGGTATCGGCTATGGAAGCAGGAGCGGATATGGCATCCGTATCCATGCATAAGTCCGGCGGAAGTCTGACTCAGAGCTCGCTTTTACTGGTCAATAAGTCGGTTAACTGGGAATATGTAGCTCAGATCATCAACTTAACCCAGACCACAAGTGCTTCGTATCTTCTTTTGTCAAGTCTTGATATTTCAAGAAGAAATCTTGCACTGCGCGGGCAGGAATCCTTCAGTAAGGTTAAGGAAATGGCCGAGTATGCAAGAGAAGAGATCAACTCCATCGGCGGTTACTATGCATATGGTGCTGAGATAGTAAACGGCAAGAGCATTTATGATTTTGATGTAACAAAGCTTTCGGTATATACAAGGGATATCGGTCTGGCAGGTATTGAGGTTTACGATCTGCTGCGTGACGAGTATGATATCCAGATAGAGTTTGGTGATATAGCCAATATCCTGGCATACATTTCCATAGGAGACAGGATCCAGGATATCGAGAGGCTTGTTGGAGCCCTGGCGGATATTAAACGTCTGTATTCCAAGGATCCGGCATCACTTATGGCAGCAGAGTATATAGCTCCCAAGGTGTGTGTATCACCTCAGAAGGCGTTTTATTCGGACAAAACAGCACTTCCGATAGCAGAGACTGCCGGAAGGATCTGTTCCGAGTTTGTTATGTGTTATCCTCCCGGAATACCGATACTGGCACCCGGTGAGCTGATAACGGATGACATCATAGAATACATTATGTATGCTAAGGAAAAGGGCTGCTCGATGCAGGGTACCCAGGATCCTTATATGGAGTATCTGCAGGTACTCGAGAAATAAGATAGTTAGAATGGAGAAATGAAAGATATGGAGCTCTGGTTTTCTGAATTCCATACGGAAAAAGTTAAGTTTTCGGTTAAGATTGAGAAGCATTTGTTCGGGCAGCAGACCGACTTTCAGAGGATTGATGTTTTTGAGTCTGAAGAGTTCGGCAAGTTCATAAGCTCGGATGGCAGTATAGTATTCTCGGAAAAAGACGAGTTCACTTATGACGAGATGATAGTACATGTTCCAATGGCGGTACATCCGAATGTGGAAAAGGTACTGGTTATCGGTGGTGGTGACGGCGGTGTAGCCAGAGAGCTTTCGTATTATGACGAAATAAAGCAGATAGATGTTGTAGAGCCCGATGAGGAGTTTATATCGGTATGTAAAGAGTTTTTCCCGGATAATGCGAGAGGTCTGCAGGATGAAAGAGTTACGGTGTATAACCGTGACGGACTCAGGTTCTTAAGAAATAAGCTGGGTGTTTACGACCTGATAATAAATGATGCTATTGATCCGTTAGGACATACTGCAGGGCTTTTTACAAAGGAATTTTACGGAAACTGCTACAGAGCACTCAGAGACGACGGCATCATGGTATATCAGCACGGAAGTCCTTTTTATGACGAGGATGAGGATACCTGCAGAGCTATGCATCGTAAGGCAAGCCATAGTTTCCCGATAAGCCGTGTATACCAGGCACATATTCCTACATGTGCTTCAGGTTACTGGTTGTTCGGTTTCCTGTCAAAGAAGTACCATCCGTTAACAGATCTTGATGCAAAAAGATGGAACGACAGAAAAATAAAGACCTGGTATTATACTACCAATCTTCATCAGGGAGCATTTATGTTACCTAAGTATGTTGAGGACATGCTTGAAGAGGAAGAAGATTAATATAGATTAGGAGGTAAATAAATTGAGTAGATTATTGGTTATCGGTTGTGGCGGAGTAGCACAGGTTGCCATCTCCAAATGTTGTCAGAATTCTAAAACATTTACTGAGCTCTGCATTGCCAGCCGTACAAAGTCAAAGTGTGATGCATTAAAGGAGAAGCTTCAGGGGAAGACGGACACCGTTATCACTACCGCTAAGGTAAATGCTGACTCCAAGGACGAGCTTGTAGCTCTTATCAAAGAGTATAAACCTGATGCAGTGCTTAATGTTGCGCTTCCTTATCAGGATCTTACCATCATGGATGCATGTCTGGAATGCAAGGTTGACTACATAGATACAGCTAACTATGAGCCCGAGGATACAGATGATCCCGAGTGGCGTGCCATATATGAGAAGAGATGCAAGGAGAAAGGCTTTACAGCTTACTTCGATTATTCCTGGCAGTGGGCATATCAGGACAGGTTTAAAGAGGCAGGTATCACAGGCGTACTCGGCAGCGGTTTTGATCCCGGTGTAACAAGTGTATTTACAGCTTATGCATTAAAGCATTATTTTGATGAGATAGATACCATCGATATCCTGGACTGTAACGGTGGCGATCACGGATATCCTTTTGCTACCAACTTTAATCCCGAGATCAACCTTCGTGAGGTTTCTGCTAACGGCTCTTACTGGGAGAACGGACACTGGGTAGAGACCAAGCCCATGGAGATAAAGAGAGAGTATAATTTCGAAGGCGTTGGCATGAAGGATATGTACCTTCTCCATCACGAGGAGATCGAGTCCCTGGCAAAGAACATCCCCGGTGTAAAGAGGATCCGTTTCTTTATGACTTTCGGACAGAGCTATCTTACACATATGAAATGTCTGGAGAATGTCGGAATGCTTTCAACCTCACCCATTAATTTCGAGGGTAAGGAGATCGTTCCCATCCAGTTCTTAAAGGCACTCCTTCCCGATCCTGCATCTTTGGGACCGAGGACAGTAGGAAAGACAAATATCGGATGTATCTATACCGGACGTAAGGACGGCAAGGAGAAGAAGATATATATCTACAACGTTTGCGATCATCAGGAGTGCTACAAAGAGGTAGGTTCACAGGCTATTTCCTATACCACAGGCGTTCCTGCCATGATAGGTACAGCACTTGTTATTTCCAAGAAGTGGGACAGAGACGGAGTATTCACTGTAGAAGAGTTCGATCCCGATCCCTTCATGGATATGCTTAATGAGTACGGACTTCCCTGGAAGGTTGATGAGGATCCGGTACTGGTAGATTGATAATCAATGAATAGATCAAAAGTTCAATGGACAGTAAGATATACATTTTTGAACGTGGCTTATTTTGCGGCATTCTGTACCGTACATGCTTATGCGGCGGTATATCTTCTGTCAAAAGGCTTTAGCAATACGGAAGTCGGTGTGCTTCTGGCTGTGGCAAACGTCACATCTGCTATCCTGCAGCCGATAATAGCCGACATTATAGATAAACCCGGACCGCTGACAAACAGGCGTTTCATCATGATATCGGTAATGATCATCCTGGTTGGTTCGCTTGTTTTGATGCTTGCTCCGTCCAATAAAGCCGTAATTTTCTTCATATATGCACTGATCTACATGATACAGTTTGCATACCAGCCTGTGATGACGGCGCTTTGCTTCGAATATCAAAAAGCAGGGTGCGATATCATGTATGGTCTGGCAAGAGGACTCGGTTCGGCAAGCTTTGCGTTCACCTCTATGTTTATAGGCGGGATTGTTGAAGAAAACGGAGTAGCGATACTTTTGTGGGTAAATATTATAACCATGATCATTTCGCTGCTCATTGCTTTTACTTTTAAAAAACCGCAAGGCACAAGAGATAACGGAACAGAAGTAGAAGCTACAGAAGGATCCGGGAAAAAAAGCAGTAATCTGGCAACCTTTATCCGCGATTATCCTGCATTTGTGGTTTTTCTTTCGGCTACAATATGCTTCTTCTTCGCCC
>JAFZJK010000151.1 GCA_017553965.1 Lachnospiraceae bacterium
AATCCTAATGTGGAAGATCCTGATATGCTCGGGATCATAGTACCGGCAGAGTCCATACCGGAAAGATATATTACCATTAACGGTTACAATTCGGAAAGATATTATGTGGCTATAAACGATAAGATCCCCGAGTGTACCTATGACTGGAGCAGGCTTGATACAACGGATTCCAACAACTGGACTTATCTTGATGAAAACGGAGCTAAGGCTTCTATAAGAGGTATAGACGTATCCAAGTACCAGGGCGTTATTGACTGGAAAAAGGTAGCTGCCGCAGGTGTTGAATTTGCCATTATCCGTATGGGTTACCGCGGTATGAACGAGGGTACATTGGAAGTTGACCCGTATTTTGAAGCAAACATGAAGGGCGCTTCGGAAGCGGGCATTAAGACAGGCGTATACTTCTTCTCACAGGCTATCACCAAAGAGGAAGCAGAAGAAGAGGCTAAATTCGTACTCGATGCTATTGATAAGTATAATGTAACCTACCCCGTTATATTCGATACGGAAAGAGTTACCACATACAATGCAAGAGCTAACGGCTTAAGCTATGAGCAGAGAACAGATATGTGTATCGCATTCTGTGACAAGGTAGCTGCTGCAGGTTACACGCCTATGATCTACGCAAACACCAAGTACATGATCATGGGTATCAACCTTGAGCGTCTGGCTAAGTATGACAGATGGTTTGCCGCATATTCAAGCAACATCACATTCCCTTACAGCTTCCAGATGTTCCAGTATTCCGAGTCCGGTTCGATACCCGGTATAAAGGGCAATGTTGATCTGAATATCTCATTTGTGGATTATTCGAAAGCAGACGACAGTAATGAATAACGGTGTCATTGAAATTTAGTGATACGGTTGGTCCACGCAACGATTGGCGCGGGAATATCAAAGAAAACCCGTGGCGAAACGGAAGGTTTTACTATATGGAACTCTACATACATATACCGTTCTGCGTCAGAAAATGTAACTATTGTGATTTCCTTTCATATCCCGGATATGGCTGTGGTGCTGATGAGAGGCACCGCAGCCTTTCCTATAATTATATAGAAGCCTTATGTGCGGAGCTGAAAGAAATCGCCGGTTTAAATTTTACGATAGATACATGTTTTATAGGCGGAGGTACGCCTTCGGTTTTATCTGACGCTGATACGGAAAAACTGCTGAAAGCAGTGGCAGGTTTAATGCCTAAAAAAGAGCAGACATCATGTGCCGGGTTTTCAGAGTTTACTATAGAATGTAATCCCGGGACATTAACAAAGGAAAAGCTTCTATTATATAAGAAGTACGGCGTAAACCGTATAAGTATGGGCCTGCAGTCGGCGGATAACGGCATACTATCCGTACTCGGAAGGATACATACCTTTGAACAGTTTACTGAGAATTTTGAGCTGGCAAGAAGCTTAGGCTTTGATAATATCAATGTGGACCTTATCTCAGGAGTGCCGGGACAGACTTTTGAAAACTGGAAGGAAACCTTAAAAAAGGTTACAGCCCTTTCACCGGAGCATATATCGGCATACAGCCTTATACTTGAGGAAGGGACTCCACTATATGCTGTGTATGAAAAGGACCCTGCGAGGTTAAAGCTTCCGGATGAGGATACGGAGCGGGAGATATACCATTATACCTTAAAGTACCTGGAAGAAAACGGATACCACAGGTATGAGATATCCAATTATGCAAAGCAGGGATATGAGTGCAGACATAATTTAGGCTACTGGACCGGAGAAGAATACATAGGGACAGGGCTTGGTGCGTCATCATATCTAAAGAGTGAAAATGCAAAGGTAATAAAGCACGTATCAGACAATGCATCTGATACGATGCTTCGTATAAAAAATACGGACGATATCAATACATATATCGGATACTTTACAGATGTAGATGCAGAAAGCATAGGAGCCGGCATAAGAGCCGATGCACCCGGTATATCAGAAAATGAAAGACACAATGCTATATATACGATCGAGGAAACACTCGATAAAGAAGCCATGATGTCGGAGTATTGTATATTGGGGCTGAGGCTGACCGAAGGTATATCCGAAAGTGGGTTTAGCCTAAAGTTTGGTATCAGACTAAGTGATAAATTTGGAGAGATAATAGATAAGTATCTTAATGCCGGACTTTTGGAGAAAATGGGCGACCGTATCAGGTTTACTGAAAAAGGAATGGACTTAAGCAATACGGTGCTGTGTGAATTCCTATAAAAGATTATGCTGATAAGTCAGCACAACAATAAACATAATAAAGATAAAAAAGAAAAAGACAAAAGGATAAAAATATGAGATTACTGATCGTAAGACACGGGGATCCCGATTATATCAACGATTCCCTGACAGAAAAAGGTGAGCGTGAGGCGGAACTGTTATCAGACAGAATTGCAAAGGAAAAGATCGATGAGGTGTATATCTCTCCCTTAGGAAGAGCTAGGAAAACCGCAGAAGCATGCCTAAAAAAGATGGACCCGGATATCAAACCTGTAACATTTGACTGGCTTATGGAATTTGCACCGCGTATAAAACGTCCCGACAAGCCTGAACGTGAATCCATATGCTGGGATTGGATGCCTAAGGACTGGACCAAGGAAGATGTATTTTTCGATTTTGATAAGTGGACCACGCACCCCGTTTTTAAAGAGGCGGATGTAGAAAAAGAAGTTAAGTGGGTATATACGGAGTTTGAAAAGTTCTTGGCCGAGCATGGTTATGTGAAAGAAGGCAGGTATTTTAAAGCAGTAGAACCCAATGATAAGACGATAGTTTTTTTCTGTCATTTCGGGCTTGAATGCGTACTTTTAAGCTTCCTGTTAAACATCCCGGTTATGCTTTTGTGGCATGGAT
>JAFZJK010000152.1 GCA_017553965.1 Lachnospiraceae bacterium
ACAATCCTCAGCATCACCAACAGGATACTCAGGAATATAAGCACCTACGTTACGAAGCTTTAAATTGTAGCTAGCATTAAGCATACCACAGTAAGCATCACCTCTGCCGCCACAAAGGTCATTCTGTGTCTCCTCAGCTGCTGCACAGAACATCTTAGGTCCATCAAAGTGCTTAGCAAGAAGGGTTTCAGAAATCTCGGGACCGAAGTTTCCAAGGTATACGCAAAGAGCGTTACAGCCGGCTTTCTTGATATCTTCAAGAGCCTGAACCATATGGATCTCACTTTCAACGATACAGATAGGACACTCATAGATGTCTGCTGCGTCATAATTTGCCTTGTAAGCATCAACCAATGCTTTTCTTCTGTTTACTGAAAGGCTCTCAGGGAAACAGTCACGGCTAACAGCTACAATACCGATTTTAATTTTAGGGATATTATTCATTTTACTTCTCCTTATAAGATTTTTGTTTTATATGCAGTACCTCATGGGTACTATATATACATGATTATTTGATAAGTGTATAGATATCCTTTAATGCAGGATAGATCTGTACGAACTTCTTATACTGCTCCTCGTATCTGGCTGCGATAGCGGGATCGGGCTCTACAGTATCGATGATCTTAACAAGCTTAGCTGCTGCTTCCTCTACTGAAGCATACTCTCCGTTAGCTACAGCTGCAAGCATTGCACCGCCAAGTGCGGGACCTTCCTCGCTCTCGATAACGTCAACCTTCATGTTCATAACGTTAGCGATGATCTTCTTCCAAAGAGGACTCTTGGCTCCGCCGCCGCAGATCTTTGTTCTTTCAAGCTTGATACCAAGCTTTCTTGCTACTTCTACAGAATCACGAAGACCGAATGCAACACCCTCAAGTACTGCAAGAGTCATATCCTCGCGGCTGGTATCCATAGACATACCGATGAATGTACCACGTGCATCGGGATTGTTGTGAGGTGAACGCTCACCCATAAGGTAAGGCAGGAAGTAAACCTTGTTATTTCCTAACATATCCTCGGTGATGCCCTTCTGCTCTCCTGCATAATCCTTAGTCTTGATGATCTCATCCATGAACCACTTGTTACATGATGCTGCAGAAAGCATACATCCCATAAGATGATATGTTCCGTCTGCATGATCAAAGAAGTGGATTGCATTGTTATCATTCTCTGAGAAGTTCTTGCTGGAGATAAATACTGTACCTGATGTACCAAGTGAAATGTTACACATTCCGTCACCAACGGTACCTGTACCAACAGCTGCTGCTGCGTTATCGCCTGCGCCTGCAACGATCTTAACTGATGTGCTGAATCCAAGCTCTGCTGCGATGTCTGCCTTCAATGTGCCGACTGTCTCGTAGCTCTCAAAGAGCTTAGGAAGCTGAGCCTCAGTAATACCGCATATCTCAAGCATCTCAGGTGACCACTTACGGTTCTTAACGTCAAGAAGGAGCATACCGGATGCATCTGATACATCTGTACAGAAGGTACCGCTTAACTTGTAAGCGATATAATCCTTAGGAAGCATGATCTTCTTGATCTTAGCGAAGTTATCGGGCTCATTAGCCTTAACCCAAAGGATCTTGGGAGCTGTAAAGCCTGCAAATGCGATGTTAGCTGTGTACTTTGCTAACTTATCTGTACCGATCTCTTTGTTAAGGTAATCGGTCTCTTTCTGTGTACGTCCGTCATTCCAAAGAATAGCGGGACGGATAACATTGTCATTCTCATCAAGGATTACAAGTCCGTGCATCTGTCCGCCAAATGAGATGCCGGCTACCTGAGACTTATCACACTCAGATGTAAGCTCCTTAATACCTGCAATAACCTGTGTCCACCAGTCCTCGGGCTTCTGCTCCGACCAACCGGGATTCGGGAAATATAAAGGATACTCCTTTGATACTATCTTGCAGATCTTTCCGCTGCCTTCCATTAAAAGAAGCTTAACAGCAGAAGTACCTAAATCAACGCCTATATAAAGCATTTGTATTTCTCCTTATTAATATTATTGTTATACAGAAACGTTTACACCCTTAAGTCCGATGAATGCTCTGTCGCCGCAGCCGCCGTCCTTATGAGCGATGAGCCACTTGTTCTCAGCCATAAGAAGCTTGTCTTCTGCAGTTCTGTCAGGATAATCTACGATATCGGCATTTGTACCCTTAGGAAGGATAACGATGCCTCTGAAGCCCTGCTGGCCCTCAGCTGTACAATGAGCATAGTGAAGAGTTGTTCCGTACATCTCAACTGCTACGCCTGCGGGTACCTTGAATGCTTCAATCTTGGATGTATCATATGTGAAATCATCCTCGATGTCTCTCTGGTCACCGATGAGAAGGATCATATCGTAAAGAGCGATATTAACCTCTGAACATCTGTGATACTCAACTGCATTAAGCAGATGGTTGTTTCCGTTGCAATATCCTACCTGGATGGGAAGTCCGCCGTAGAAACTGTCCTGATACTCCTTAGCTGTCTTGGTAGCCTCGAGATCAGCATCTCCTGCTACATAAACTACAGCATCAGCGGGCATGGGCTTTGTAGCCAGTACATCAAGCAGTTCCTTGCAGTCGATACCCTCGACTACCTTACCGTACTTCTTAAAATCCTTGTCAAAAACACTTTTGATAATCATGAGTAAACCCCTTTCTTATAATTTATTAAACGGTCATCCGCATATGCAAAAAAAGGTCTGTTTTTTCACATATGCGCAATCTTCCCTTTGTAACATATTTTATAATTTTTTTCTCGTTTGGTCAAGCAATATTTAACGTTTTATTGCTTAAATTTTACTAAAAATACATAGTGATATCAAAGCTTATCCATTAGCTTTTCTTTAAGCCTCATAACAGATTTCCCTAACACAGGATGAATAACGAAAGGAGCTATCTCACATAAAGGTTCAAGCACAAACATTCTGTTATGCATATCGATATGCGGTATCTTCAAATCCTCGGTATATACGGTCTCATTATCATAGAGAAGTATATCAATATCCAATGTCCTCGGTCCCCAGTGAAGAGTCCTGATCCTGCCCTCTTCCTTCTCTATCTCATTTATCTTTTTAAGAAGCTCTGACGGAGTAAGAAGTGTCTTTATCTCTAAGCAACCGTTTAAGAACTTATCCTGTTCCACATTGCCGTATGGTTCTGTTTCGATAAACTTAGATACTTTGGTTACTTTGATATTAGGATCATTATCAAGTTTTTCAATGGCATTTTTAAGGAACTGCTCTTTCTCCCCTATATTCGAGCCTATGGAAAGATATACGGTATGCCAGCTTCTCTCTATCTCGACAGCCACAGTATCAAGCGGCAGCCTTACAGGTGCCCAGGGCTTTTCAATTACCACTCTTACCTTTTCCACAGGGAAATTCTTAAGAAGTGCATCTGCTATCTCTTCAGCAAGCTTTTCTATCAATCTGAATACTGACTTTTCGGATATCTGCTTTATCAGTACCGCAGCCTTCCCGTAATGTACGGTTTCCTCAACGTCATCGGTCTTTCCGGCTTTACGCAGGTCCTTATAAAGGTCAGCGGATATTATAAACTTTTGTCCGAGAGTGTTTTCCTCGGGTATCACACCGTGATTTGCAAAAATCTCAAGTCTTTTGATATGAATTACATCCATTCTGTCACCCTGTCCTTTCTAAGCTCTGGCAACCGTTTCGTACATCTTTATAAATCTGGCGTTTTCCTTTACATCATGTACTCTTACAAACATGCATCCTGCATCAACCGCTCTGGCAGTTGTGGCTAACGTCCCCTCAAGCCTCTCGTTCTTATCAAGCCCGAGTGTAAGCCCTATGACTGACTTTTTAGATGTGCCGAGTAACATAGGAAGTTCAAATGCCGAACATATCTTTTCCAGTTCTTTTATGGTATTTACATTACCTTCGTATGTTTTTCCAAAACCTACACCCGGATCAAGTAATATACGTTCCTTATCAATACCTGCCCTGTATGCTATCTCCAGGCTCTCATTAAGCTCTCTTATTATAACATCAGAGATAAAAGTATTTGCTTGTCTCTCTTTTTCCTGCAGTTCTTCTGTAAGTACTCTGTTATGCATGATACAGCAGGATACGCCGTATTTCTTTATTATATCAGCCATCCCGGAATCGGGTACCATAAGATCTTCGCCCTTAAGTCCCCAGATATCATTTATTAAAGCCGCCCCGCTTTTAACTGCCTGCTCTGCTACAGCCGGCTTGTAAGTATCTATACTGACCGGCACATCAAACGCTGCCGTAACAGCCTCTATGATGGGAGCTGTACGCTCTATTTCCTCAGTAACGGAAATATGCGTATACCCCGGTCTGGTCGATTCACCGCCGATATCTATGACATCTGCCCCTTCTGCTATCATTTCTTCAGCATGTTTCAATGCTTTATCAAGCGAGTTAAAACGTCCGCCGTCAGAAAAAGAATCGGGCGTAACATTCAATATTCCCATTATATA
>JAFZJK010000153.1 GCA_017553965.1 Lachnospiraceae bacterium
GACTTTGTTCGGAAATATATTCGGAAGGATATCAAATACAAATTGACATTCTTCCGAATAATGTTTATACTGTAGGAGATGATAGATGAAAAGGGGGTATGTCCATATGAAATCCTGCAAGCAAATGGCTGTGGTATGGGGAATATCGGAGCGTAGAGTGACGGAATTCTGCAAGGAAAGTATGATTCCCGGAGCTGTTAAGGTAGGTAAGAGATGGCAGATACCGGATGATGCAAAGCGTCCGGTTGATAAGCGTATCGTTACAGGACGATATATCAAGTCGGGAGTAGAGAATGAAAAAAAACCACTTCCGGTAGGAATATCGGATTATATCCGTGCACAGTCAGAATACTATTATGTGGACAAGACACTCCTGATCAAAGAGTTTCTTGATCGTAAAGCTTTTGTCTCATTATTTACAAGACCAAGACGTTTCGGAAAGACCCTGAATATGGATATGCTTCGGGTTTTCTTTGAAATATCCGCTGAAGATACAAGCAGGTATTTTACCGACAAAGAGATCTGGAAGTGCGGGGATGAGTACAGAAAGCATCAGGGGAAGTATCCCGTGATATTTCTTACATTTAAGGACGTTAAATATGATTCCTGGGAAGCGACGTTTGCAAAGATCTCCGGGCTGCTGCAGGAAGAATTCGGAAGACATTCTGAACTGCAAAACAGTGATAAACTCGAAAAGTATGAGAAAGACTATTTTGAGAAAGTATTAAACGGACATGCGAATGAAGTAGAGCTTTCGGCTTCTCTTCAAAAGCTTTCCAAAATGCTTGCAGCTCATTACAAAAAAGCCCCGATCATCATTATTGATGAGTATGATACTCCGATCCAGGAAGGGTATTCGAAAGAGTTCTATGATGAGATCATCGGATTCATGAGGAATTTTTTTTCCGGGGCGTTCAAGGATAACCGTAATCTGTCATATGGTTTCCTGACCGGAATTTTACGGATAGCGCAGGAGAGCATTTTCAGCGGTTTAAATAATCTTACTGTTAATTCAGTGATGGATGATGAGTACGATGGTTTCTTTGGCTTTACGGAATCCGAAGTGGCCCAAATGCTTGCTTACTACGGAGCATCCGATAAGGAGGAGGAACTTCGGAACTGGTATGATGGATATTTCTTCGGGAACAGGGAAATATATAACCCGTGGTCAGTGATCAATTATCTGTCGAGAGGATGCCTGCCGCAGGCATACTGGGTGAACACCGGAAAGAACGAAGTACTGGAAGATGTACTGAAGGCTGCAACGGGCGATATCACGGAGAAACTGTATTCCCTTCTTCAGGGCGAGCGCGTGATTGCCAGGATCGATCAGAACGTGGTGTACAGATCACTTGCAGAAGATCCTGCGAATATCTACAGTCTGCTTCTGGTAGCCGGATATCTGAAGACACCAAAGAAGGAACTTCAGGGCGATGGAGCATGGCTGTGTGAGGTTTCGATACCGAACCGCGAGATAGCTGCAGTATATAAGAGTGAGATCCTCTCACATTTGATGCAGATCGGCGCAATGGGGAGAGCTACAGCCAATAAGATCGCTGAGAGCCTTTTTTCACAGGATACAAAGAAACTGCAGGACGGAATAGGAGAATACTTAAAGAAGAGCATCAGCTTCTATGATGCCGGTGCGGAAGGGTTTTATCATGGACTTGTTCTTGGGCTTGTTGCTTTGATGGATAACCAGTATCGGATCAGGTCCAACAGAGAGTCCGGCGACGGACGATATGATATCAGCCTGTTCCCCAGGGAAAATAAATATCCGGGAATGATCATGGAACTGAAATGGGATAAAGATCTGAATGATGAGGAACTGGATGCCTTATCTGCAGAAGCTCTTGATCAGATAAATGACAAAGGCTACGATACTGAAATGCGTGAGGAGGGTGTAACTCAGATCATAAAATTCGGGATAGCATTCTCAGGAAAAAGAGTAAAGATACGAACGGAATAAAACATTGTGCCCTAAGGATCTCTTCGGAGGTCCTTTTTTGATGCTTTTATTGGATAGTTGTCGTTCGGTCAACCCCAGGTTGTCTGTTTGGGGAACGACTTTTTACATAGAGTTCCGTAGAATTGCATGTGTAAGCAAGAGGTGACGCAAGCCGGCAAGCCTAACCTCCAAGAAAGAAAACGGAGGTGCGAACATGTGCATTACAGAAGATAAGTTGGTGGAAAGCTACGGGAAAGCAACTCCCCGTGAACGCTTCCGACTGATCTACAAGAACTACAGTATCTTTCCACAGTTGGTGGATTGCTACGAAACCGGACTGTTCAACAGGATCCTTTTCGAGGTCGAATACAACAGACGGAAAAAGAATGATGACGACCTGGGTGTGAGGATCCAGACCAGTCATCGCAGCGATCCGACAGCTGCAAAAGCGATCGAGCATATCATGATCCGCGATGCCATCGAGGAATGCAATTTCTCCGGGAATATCCTGAAGGAGACCGATGATCCTGAGAAGCATAAGCGGGACATCCTGACGATCCGCATGATGCGCAGGGAATATGAGGTCTTTGAAAAAAGTCTCAGAGCACTTCCTGTAGCGGAATTTAGGATTACATACAGACATCTGCATGATGGGAGAAAGCTA
>JAFZJK010000154.1 GCA_017553965.1 Lachnospiraceae bacterium
CCGCCCGAAAGGTTGAAGCCTCTTTCACTCAAGTAGGTATTGTATCCGTCAGGTGTACGGCATATGAATTCATGCGCGTTTGCCATCTTTGCAGCCTGGATGACCTCATCATAGGTGGCATCGGGCTTGGCAAATTTTATATTGTTCAGTATCGTACCCGTAAACAGGAAGGTTTCCTGAAGCACTACACCTATCTGTGAATGGTAATTCTCAAGTTTTATATCTTTGATATTTGTTCCGTCTATCAGTATCTCACCGTTATCTACTTCATAAAGGTGCATGATAAGGTTGATCATCGTCGATTTTCCGGTACCGGAAGCACCGACCAGTCCGATCATTTCTCCGGGCTTTACATCAAGGTTGATAGAGTCAAGTACCGGCTTATAGGATTTGTATCCGAAAGAAGCATCCTTAAACTGTACTTTACCTTTGATCTTAAGCTCTTTTGACTTCTCGGTATCGAAGATATCGGGCTCCTGGCTCATAATGTCGCCGATACGCTCCAAGGATGTAACCACGTTCATAAGCTGTCTTGGAAGGTTCGTGATCCAGCCCACATACTGATAGAGCATGGATACATACGCAATAAACTGTATGAGCTCACCGACTGTCTTTTCTCCGTTAAGTACTCTTACACCGCCGAAATAGGTTACAAGATATACTCCGACACTCACTATAAACTGCAGCGAAGGGAAGAATATCGCCCAGAATTTCTCGTTTTCAAACTGTACTTTTGCGAATTCATCGGCCGTAACGTTGAAATGTTCAGCTTCCTCTTCTTCTTTTCCGTAGGACTTAACTACCGACATACCGGATATAACGTCCTGAAGGTTGGAATGGATCCTGTCGGATTTTACCCACTGCATATGGAAACGTCTATGTACAAACTTTCTGAATGCAAATGAAATATATGCCATGACCGGTATGAAAGCGAATGCCAAAAGTGCCATCTTCCAGTCAAGGATGAGCATGATCACCACATCGAAGATGAAGATAATAAATACGGTGAGCAGGTTACAGAAAGTGTCAGCCATGAATTCATTGATCCTGGCTGTATCGCTTACTACCCTGTTCATCAGCTCGCCGGGCTTTCTGTCATTGATGAATGAAAGCGAGAGCAGCTGGATCTTCTGGTAGAGCTTACGTCTTAAGTCGGAACTGATATTGGTGCCGAGTCTCGAGCACATATATGCTTTTCCGAGGTTTACGAAAATGATGCTCGTACTGAGTAAGAACATACCGCCTATAACCAGAAGCGCGTCACTCATGGTGCCGTCCGGACTCTTTATAACATCATCTATCAATATCCTCTGCATCGAGGGGTTAAATAGCGTAATAGCCGTTGCGCAGAGCATCAGTATGCCAATTACCAGCAGCGTCTTCGGATAAGGCTTTACCATCTCTGCTATTTCATGCAGGAAGCCCTGCTTTTTGTTAGAACAGTGAGGACACTGCTTTGTACCCGGAAGTGCTCTTCCGCACTTCGGGCAAGTGGTCTCGTCCTCGTTACTGGTAACCCTGGCTTCGGGATTTTCCTTTAACAGCCTGCAGCCTCTTGCGACATATGCATATCTTGACAAATGCTTTGAGGAGAAACGCACAAGTATATGCTCAGATGCAGGGGAGTCTGCCTTCCCCTTGGAACTGTCTTTCGGGATATAATACAGTACTCCGCAGGCTATCATCGGCTCACTCAAAACCTCAGACACGTCCTCTAAGTTAAGCTCTTTTTTCAAGCTTCCCTGCTCGAGGACAAACAGCCTTTTCTCTGTAACCACAACATAAGATTCCTTGATGTATTTTCCGTCTTCTCCTATGTCATAGGGTACACAGTAAGCTATATCCTCGTCCGGAGCGAGTTTTAAGAGCTTTATGTACTCCTCTTTTAAATCAAATTTTAAAATCATGGTTTTCTCCGTAATTATTATACTTAAGATCCTTCGTCATTACATTCCTCAGGATGACAATAGAGTGTCATCACACAGTGCCCGTGACAACAAAAGGTGTCATCCCGCAACACCCGGTAGGACAACATCATGTCATTCTGAGCGCAGCGAAGAATCTTTTATAAGAACAGGTCAAGTTTCTTTCTTTCGGGTGCGGAAAGTTTCATAACATCAGGTATCTCAAAACGGTTTTCATCCACGTCCGAGATAAGTATACGTGTCTCCGAAAGATGTACTACGGAACTGCCGCCCATATTGATGGTAAACCTGCACTGCCCACGGTCCGTCATAACATCAAAGTATGCGTATCCGTACTCATCCTTGATGTTGATGATCTTAGTGATAATGGGCGTAAAGTATCTCAGGTTCATCTGTGCTGTAAGCAGTTCTGCGGTTTCCTTGGTCACATCCTTAAGATCCTTTATAATGCCGATCTCTTTGGAGTTTTCATCAGAGGTCCTGATGGAGATATAATGGTCGGGATCGGTAAACGGAAACATCCTTACCACCTGTATCCTGTTATATTCCTCATCGCCTACTTTTAAGGAAACAAAACCGCCTCCGGTTGCTTTAAACTCAGCATTTTTCTTATCAAGAAAACGCATTTTAAGCATTTCCTCGGTCTCTTTTTCCATCTGCTCAAGGTCGAAATCGTCGTCTCCTCCAAAGCCTCCGGGTCCGCCCGGTCTTCCGCCTCTGAATCCGTCAAATTTTCCCATGTGTTTTTCCTCTTTCTGAATCTATATGATTTCTTAGTTCTTGAAGTCTTACACCTCATCCGCCCTTCGGGCACCTTCCCCTCAAGGGGAAGGCTTAGTTTATTCGATGCCCTTCAAGGCGAGTGCCTTACGCTGGAGCTCCATAAGCTTGTAATATGTACCCTTAAGAGCCTCAAGTTCACTGTGGGTTCCGCGCTCGGTGATCTTGCCGTTATCGATTACTACCAGATAATCGGCATCCTTTAATGTTGAAAGCCTGTGTGCTATCGAAATAGTGGTCCTTCCCTTTATGAGGTACGAAATGGACTTCTGTATATCACGCTCTGTTTCGGTATCGACAGAAGCTGTAGCCTCATCCAGGATCAATATCTTAGGATTTGAAAGGATAGCTCTTGCTATCGAAATCCTCTGTTTTTCACCGCCTGAAAGCTCACGTCCCGAAGAACCGATACGTGTATCATATCCGTCAGGCATCCTCATGATGAATTCATGTGCACTTGCAAGCTTTGCCGCTCTTATAACATCGTCATGCGATGCCTCGGGGTTCGCGTATGCTATATTTTCCTCCACGGTACCCATGAAAATGTATGTTTCCTGGGATACCATGGCTACGTTACGTCTCAGAGACTTAAAACTTAAGTCCTTTATGTCCTTGCCATCTATAAGTATCTGGCCCTCCTGCGGGTCATACATACGTGATATAAGGTTGACCAGTGTGGTTTTTCCGGCTCCGGAACGTCCTACGATACCAAGCATGCTGCCTTCCTTTATCTCAAGGTTCAGCTCCTTCAATACCGGTCTGTTCACTTCATATCCGAAGGATACGTTCTTAAGCTCTATCCTGCCCTTGGGATTTTCAAGCTCTACGGGGTTCTCAGCTTCCCTTACCTCAGGTACCGAGTCTATGATCTCGAACATACGCTGTGCCGAGTTCATACTGTCGGACCACCAGTGAAATACTCTTGAGAAGAAGTTAATGGGACCCTGAAGCTGTCCGATGTATCCTACGAATGTGATCATGATACCGAGCTCGATCTCATGCGCCACCATGATAAGATATACGCCGATAAGCCATACCGATATGTTAAGGATCTCAAAGATACCGGAATATGAACCGCTTACCAGGTTTCTGGTACCTACGATGCTCATTTCCGCATCTCTTAATCTTAAGTTATTTTTCTCGAATCTGCTTGTCTCACGGTTTTCCTGGCCGAATGCTTTTACTACACGGGCACCTGTCAGGTTGTCGTTTACCTGACTGTTTACCGCACGCTCTGCTCTGTGGCGGTGTCCGAACTGGGTCCAGATACGGGGACGAAGCTTTAAGCCGATCAGCATGATAAAAGGTATAACTACAAGTACCATCAGGGTCATCTGCCATTTAATACTGAACATAAATCCCAGGGAAACCAGGATAGTAAAACCGCTGATGAAGATGGTAGGCAATCCGTCAATAAAGAAGCCTGTAATTCTGTCAGCATCGCTCATAACTCGGGTCATAAGACTGCCTGTCTGACGTGACCTGAAAAAGCTTATGGATAACTTGCCCATGTTTCCGAAGATACTCTTTTTCATGTCACGGACAACACCTGTTACTATCTTAGCGGCAAATACACCCTGTATCATACCTATCACTATGATGGTAATTCTCGCCATGAGCATGGTAAGTACCACCATGAGAAGTGCCGTAATATAGCTTCCGTCCTCTATGCCGAATTTCGCAAGGAACTCGTTGTTTTTTGCAAGTACCTTGTCGTAAAGCACGGTACCGTTAAGATATGGCCATACCAGGTTAAGTCCGGCCGTAGCGATATAGCACAGGAAAAGTACCGCGATCCTTGCCCTGTATGGCTTGAAATATCCGAGAACCCTGAAAAATATGGACTTTCTGTCCATACATCTCGGGCAGACCTTACGGGATCTGTCGGGATACATCATACCGCAGGTAGGACAGTACTCGTCTTTTTCCTTCTCATCCTCTACGCCGTAGACCTTTAATTTCTTTATTCTTTCCTCTTTAGACTCTGCCGGCTCATCATCAGGCTTCGGTCCCCAAGGTCTACTGCCTTCCTTTTGGGGAGCTTCACCGTCTTTTCTTTCCTCTGCCTCATGAAAAGCTCCGGTCTCCATCTTGATCTTGTCGAAGGTACGGACAAGCTTATGCATCTCCCTTTTGTATAGGTTGGAAAACGCCGAAAGCCTGTAAGTGATGCCGTCCACATCCGCCGTAAGTATACTGCAGGCTACCTGAGGCTCTCCTTTTAGCCTTTCGACTTTTTCAAGAGGGTAGATCTTGACGGTCCATTCTTTATTACCGGTCTCATATGCCTTTTGCTTGGTCATATAGCCCTTAAATGAATGTACCTCAGTCTCGTCAGGCGCCGAAAGCACTATGGCAAGCTCGGTTAAAGTCAGCACTGTAAAGCCGTCCGCATACTCACATTCTGTGTTCATGTCCGTAGCGGAAGCGGCAAATATGTCGGCTTCATCTATTCCGTTTTCTTTTAGCAGCTCCAAAACTGCCTTAGGAAACAAATCTTTTTTCATGTTACTGATCCTTTCACTGCAAGGAAAAACAAGCATTTTCCCGCAGTTTGCAAACGTATACTGTAAGGATAAAAGATATACCCGGATACGTCAAGAATTTTTTTAGGAAAAATAATGTATTTTTTTGCAAAAATTAAGGCACATATCTTTGCAGATATGTGCCCTGTATACAAATGTCAGCGTACGATCATTTGAAATATCTGTTGTAAAGACCCTGGAAAGCCTTACCGTGTCTAGCCTCATCTCTAGCCATCTCATGTACTGTATCATGGATAGCGTCAAGATTAGCTGCCTTAGCACGCTTAGCCAGATCTGTCTTTCCGGCGGTAGCACCGTTCTCTGCTTCTATTCTCATTTCAAGGTTCTTCTTGGTTGAATCGGTAACAACTTCACCTAAAAGCTCAGCAAACTTAGCTGCATGCTCAGCCTCTTCATAAGCTGCCTTCTCCCAGTAAAGACCAATCTCGGGATAGCCTTCTCTGAAAGCTACTCTTGACATAGCAAGATACATACCAACCTCTGAGCACTCTCCGTTGAAGTTTGCTCTTAAATCAGCCAGAATATCCTCACTAACACCCTGTGCTACGCCTACCACGTGCTCTGCTGCCCATGTAAGCTCGCCTTCCTGCTTATTAAACTTTGATGCCGGTGCATTACAAACGGGGCACTTCTCAGGTGCCGCATCTCCCTCATATACATAACCGCATACGCTACATACAAACTTTGCCATAATTAGTCTCCCTTCTTTTCCCCTTTATTTTCCGACTTTTTCTGTCGGTTCCGCTAAATTATATATCAGATTTAAAAATTTTGCAATAGATTTATTTTTCAATGTGAAAAAGGTGTAAGTCCCAAAAGCTTGCCGTCACTGCAGTCAACCAGATACACATCGTTTCGGCTGATGTAGTTGTTCCATTCCTTGCTGTTATAATAAATAATGGGACTGTTTATCCTGTTGTCATAACTGTCATCTATAAGCTCCAACGCGTAATCTTCAAAATTCTCCCAGCTGCAGGGGATATCCGTGGTCTCTATAAGGAAGTATTCTCCGGAGCCTTCCCATGTTTCAACCGCTACCTGTGCATGCCCGGTAGGGAATATCAGGTATGTATGCATGCCGGCACTCTGCAGAGCACTTGCTATTACCAGCGATGTCTCGATGCACAGACCGCTCTTACTCTCAAGCACCTGCTCAGGAAACAGGATATGCTGGTCCGCTCCGTCTATGGAGAAAGGATCCATATTATAGCGTACCCCTGTGTCGGACATGGCGATCATTAATGCCGCAGCCTGAATGTATGTATCCACGTATTTTGTGTACATAGGACCCTGATATCCTGTAAAATATTCAAACTCACCATCCGTGATCTCACTTAATACATCTATTGCATCACGTTTAAGCTTGGTTATGGCATCTGATTCGGGAGCTAAGAAGCAGAGGACATTATCTCCGGAGCATACGCCGAATTCATCATCGTACCATTTAAAATCGTTGATGCTTAAGATATGCACCGGGAATGACTTTGTATCGAGAAGCTTTCCCGAAATATCCTTTATGGTGATCTTGATATTCGAATCCCAGGCGCTACCCAAATTCATAGTCCCGGTTGCAGCCGGAGGCTTGATATATACAGGCATGGTGTGTGAGTTCAGGCTGTATTTCTGCTCATACTTCTGCGTAAGCCCGGGGATCTCGCATTCTATGACTATGTCCTTTTCTCCCGAAATGCACGCCGCTTCTATTAATACAAAGTGATCGTACGAATTATAGAGTGCGGGATAGATGTCTTCTACCGTCTTATAGTTAAAATTGACCTCTCCAACATATGAATGCGTAAAGGTATATGAGCCTCTCTCTCCGAAAGCCCGTTCGGAAGCCTTGCCGATCTCTTCATATATCAGATCTGCCTTTGCCAGCTGCATGTCGGTAAAAGCATCCTCATCACCTATTATATTTACCATTTCCGCATTAAGATTATCCAGGATCTTTATTATACGCAATATCAGGTTATAAGCCGAATTGATCTTAAGATAATCCTCCGAATCTATTCCTTCGACTATACGGGATGTAAAGGTATGTATAAGCTGCGCGGTATTTTTCCATCTGTTCCAAAGAGGTTCAAAATATGCGGGACACTCGGTCTCTTCCATTTTTGAGAGGAGCTCCTCTATCTTTAAATAACACTTGTTGGCCATTTCGGTAGTTGAACGGGCACGTGACATGATATCCCAATAATCGCCCAAAAGCTTTACCGCATCCACATAGTCCAAAGCAAACTTAATAAGATCCCGGCATTCAAATATATAATCTCCGGATATGCTCATCACTTCGGCTCCGGCGGCTAAGATGTTTTCGGGTACACCTCTTAAGGCAGCAAATCCTTTTTTGCATTCTTCGTATCTGGTACAGTATTGGTCGATATCAATATCTGTTTCGACATCATCAAAATCAAAATTGGCATTC
>JAFZJK010000155.1 GCA_017553965.1 Lachnospiraceae bacterium
ATGTTTGATTATTCTGTGCTGGAACGTCCTATGTTTTTCTTTTGCTATGATCTGGAAAACTACAGGGATAACCTGCGCGGTTTTTACCTTGACTTTGAAAAGATGGCTCCCGGACCTATTTCTCTTAACGAAGAGGAGCTTATACGTGATATCAGAACTTGTTTTTCGGGGGAAAATTCCGAGTGTATGGATAAAGTCAGGGCTTTTAAAAAAGAGTATAATAAATATGATGACGGTCATGCGGGAAAAAGAGCGCTGGATGCTATCGCAGAGCGTTTGAGCTTATAAGATTTTGTTGAATTACGGAGCATGACTGTAATATTTTGATAAATGATGAAAGGAGCAGACTATGAGCAAAAACGAAGCTTTTATACGTGAGACAAAAAGAAAAACACTAAGTTTCATGCATAACATGGCTCATAAAGCCGAATGTATCAAGCTCAAGGGGCTCCTGGATAATTACGACCCTACAAAAGTAGTATTAAAAAAGCCGGAGAGAGTAAGAACCGTAACTTTTATCATTACCAGACTGGTAAGGTTCCACGGCGGACAGACTTCAATACTTCACTTGGGTACGGAGCTGGAAAAACTGGGGCATAAGGTTTGTTATCTTGTATGTAAGGAACAGTCCGAAGAAGAGATGGATCTGTGTGCATCTGCCAATTTCCCGGATTATATGGGCAGGGTATTTCCGTTAAACAGATATTTGGCCGCCATTAAAAAGGGAAAGATAAAGGCTCCCGATGTTGTAGTGGCATCATCGTATGATACGGTATCCTTTGCCAAGAAGTTTGAGAACTCATATCTCATGTATTTTATACAGGATTATGAGCCGCTGTTTTATAAGTACGGAGAGGAATACCTGCTTGCCCGTGATACATATATGCAGGGACTCCATATGGTATCCCTCGGTGCATGGAACAAGGAAATGATACTTAAGGAATGTACGGACATGGTCGGGACCAGAGGCTTGTTAAAGGGTAAGTCTGACGGACGTACGGATTCGGGATTAAAAATAGATGTGGTAAGCTTCCCTTATGACGGAAGCTCATATGAATATACGGCAAGAGATTTTTCTACGTATAAGGATAAGAAAAAACTTACTATAGCGGTGTATCTCAAGTTTTACGGGAAGCGTCTGCCGGATCTTATACCGTATATGCTGATCAATACAGCTGAAAAGCTTAAGGAAAAAGGGATCGAATTAGAAATACAGTATTTTGGAGAGGCTAAGACCTTTAAAGCAGCAGGCGGTAAAAATCTCGGCCAGTTAAGTCATGAGGAGATAAACGAACTGTACAAAAAAGCCGATTTCGGTATGGTAGCATCGATGAGTAATATCTCACTGGTTCCTTACGAAATGCATGCGGCAGGACTGCCGGTGATAGAGTTCGGGGACGGAAGCTATCCGTATTTCTTTGGGGAAGATACGGCATTGCTCACTAGAGTAGGAGAAAAAGATATCGCAGATCTGCTTGTAAATGCTATATCGGAACCGGAGAAGCTAAAGGCAATGACTGAAAAAGCTGCTGATAAGCTTAAGGACTTAAGCTGGGAAAGGACAGGAAGGAAGTTTTCCAATATTCTTAAGAGCCTTATAAAGTAATTCGGGAGCAGAGACTATAAAGAAGTGTAGATGTATACAGATGGGGATTACCGGGGGGTAACGTAATTGAGTATAAGAAATGATATGAAGAAAATGGCACCCGAGGGTGCTGTTCAGAAATACCGTACTCTGCGAGAGGACGTAATAGAAAAAGAGTTTAAGTTTTTCAGCCTTTTCCCGGTTGAGAAGGATAAGGTTGTTTTTTGCAATGTCTGGGGATACGGCGATAATCCGAAGTGGATAGCGGAAAGCTATGTAAGACAGTTGAGAAGGACCACAAGCCTTTCCAAGTCTGCCATAGCCGAAAAGGTTATCTTTATCACCAGCAAACCTCCGCTTAAGGAAGAGATAAACGAAGATGCCGAATGTATCACTTTTTTAAAGACAAATACCAAGTCGGCGATCTATGCCCTGGCTACCGCCGGTATATGGGTGGATTGTAACAGGAAGGAAAACTATATCCAGAAAAGAAAGAACCAGATATATATCCAGACCTGGCACGGCGGACTTCCGTTAAAGAGACTTGAGCTTGACTGCAGGGAATATCTTCCGCAGGAGTATATAAAGAATGCTTTAAGAGATACCGGTATGACCGATATCTATATTTCCAACAGTGAGTACTGCAATGAGTTGTACAGACGTGCATTCGGCTTTAAGAAGAGGATATTCTGCTTCGGCTCTGCAAGAATGGATCCGCTTATAAGACCGGTCAGGTTCAGTGCCGGAGCCATGAGGGAAAAGCTGTTATCAAGGCTTCCCGAGTCTGTGTTCAGAAGACTTCTTAATGAAGCATACATCAAGGCTTTTAAGATGAAAGAGCAGGCAAAACAGGGAGAAGAGCAGGAGCAGAAGGATCACCTGAGGATCAATATAGCTCTGTATGCACCTACCTATAGAGACAGCGTATCCGAGGTCCAGGAAAGAGCCAATGAGCTCGGAGGAAGTATCATAAATGCATTGGAGAACAGATTTGGCGGTAAGTTTGTGGTTGTTACACGTTTTCATCCGCTTGCTATGTCACGCGTAAACCATATCAACAGTGCATATCTTCAGTTTGATGAAAAGGAACGTATCATAGACGGCAACGAGTTCAGTGATCTTTACTCTATGATGGCTGCTGCCGATGTACTGATAACAGATTATTCCAACTGCATGTTTGAGATGTCGTATGTAGGGAAGCCGGTATTCCTTTATGCTACCGATGTGGAGCAGTACGATGATACCCGCGGAATGTATTTTGATTATGAGAAACTGCCTTTCCCGATAGCGCATAATGAAAGAGAGCTGTATGAAAATATCAACTCTTACGACAGGGAAGGCTATAGGGAAAAACAAAAGGAATTTTTTGAAGATGTAGGCGTGACCGAGGACGGCAGAGCAGCCGAGAAGGTGGCTAAGCTTATATCCAGACTGATAGAGAAATAATTTCCGGTTTATGCGACACTTAGATCCATCCGCCGTCAGCGGTCAAAATCTGACCGGTGAGGTATGTGGGCATCTGTGACACATGATATATGATCTCGGCGATCTCATCCGGTGAAGCGGCACGGGATGCGGGGATCTGCTCTATTACCGAAAGACGTTCTTCTTCTGTAAGGTGAGAATTCATATCGGTATCTACAAAACCGCAGGCAACGGCATTGACTGAGATACCGCTTGGAGCGAGCTCTTTGGCGCAGGCCTTTGTATAGGCATTTATTCCGCCTTTGGATGCTGAGTAAGCAGCTTCACATGAGGCTCCGACATTTCCCCAGACGGAGGAGATGTTAATAATATGACCGGATGTGTTTTTA
>JAFZJK010000156.1 GCA_017553965.1 Lachnospiraceae bacterium
GGTCTCCAAAGAATTGATCACGTACCTCATAAAGAATGCACTGTAGAACAGCCATTCAAAATACCCCAGAAAACGGGATACACCCTCATGTACAACCAGCTTGGGGCATAACCGCATTAGTAACCCGCAGGCAAAAAAGTTGTTTTTCAGGGCTCTGGTACGTTTGATCTTACTGCTTTTCTTTTCTTCCACACTTTCACCTCCTTGATACGTCATCACTGCTTCGCAGTGATGACAGTCAGTTCGCGCGACGCCTGGCGCGATCAATAAAAAACCACCTGCCGGCAGGACAGGTGGTCATTATCATGAACTGATATCGCACATGCATGGCATGCTTGACAGACCCTATCTCATCCGCGCTAAATCCCGATACACGAAAACACATCTATGAATACGATATGACTTCATAGACTGATCACAAGTATATACGGTTGCAGCATACAGATTACGCATATGGGTCCTCCTTTCCTTGGCAAATTGAAAAATATAGTACGTAATATACTACTTTGAAATATAAATGTCAACTGTTTTTTAATTATCTGGTGATTTTTTGATTGAAAACTTTTTACTTGATTTTTCACTAACAAAGTACTAAAATCACAAAGGTTTATTTATTTGAAAGGGTTAAAAGACATGACTTGGGTATTATTGGTGCTCGCATACGGACTGATTAAGGGTATGCGGGAGGTATTGAAGAAAAAAGCATTGGAAAAGAACACTACTTTGGAAGTGCTTTTTCTGTATACCCTTTTGTCATTTATCATAGTAATACCTGAAATACGGGGTGCCTTTAATGAAGAAGCTTCAACTCTTATCGTTGTAGCGTTTAAATCTCTTGCGATATTCCTTGCCTGGATATTCAGTTTTAACTCTATCCGCTATATCCCGATCAGTCTGTACGGTATCCTAGATCTTTCCAGAGTCCTTTTCGCTACACTGTTTGGCGTATTGATCATGAAAGAAACACTTGGAACCGGACAGCTTCTGGG
The DNA here is from genome assembly GCA_017553965.1 of Lachnospiraceae bacterium. The sequence goes on from JAFZJK010000156.1 coordinate 990, forward strand.
ACTTTTTCTGGTAGCTCTTGGTTTATTGCTTCTAAAAGCCGAACCCCACAAAAAGAAAGAAAACATAGATGATAAAAAGATACCTGCCATCCATGTTTTCCTGTTGTTTTTATCCTGCATGCTCAATTCCGTATCGGGAATACTTGATAAAGTACTGATGACGTTTACTTCCATATCGGAAGGACATCTCCAGTTCTGGTACATGCTTTTCTTAGTAATATATTATAGTATATATGTTGTAGCGGTTATTGTTATAAATAATAAAAAGAGTGAAAAACTTTCTTCTAATGACAATGCTCCCATAGCTGTACATTCAGCCGAAAAAACACCGGTATTCAACTTAAAGTCAGCCCTTAAAAACTACTGGATATGGCTGCTTGCCATTCTTTTTGTTATTGCCGACCGCTGCCTGTTTATAGCAAATGCGGATCCGGACAGCAAAGTTACCGTCATGACGCTTATTAAGCAGTCCTGCTGCTTTGTCACCATACTTGCCGGCAAGTTCATATTCCATGAGAAAAAGATCCTGCATAAGTTCATATGTGCATGTATAATCGTCGCCGGGATCATAGTATCTGTGCTGTTATAAGTAAGCGGTTTATGATATACTACTTTAGGATCCTTCCGTATCCTGTTTCTCTTACAAGATATTGACCGTCTTCGGAAAGCATGAAATCAATTATCTTGTTTACATAGGGGTTAGGATCATTTTTTCTGGTAATAAGACACAGATCCACGACAATGGGATATGTGTTGTTTTCTATTGTATCAAGACTGGGGTATACTCCGTCGATACTTAAGAGTTTTACATGTTCTACCTGGCATAATCCTTCTATAAAATACCGGAAGGAATACCCTATGGCACCATCTTCATTTGAATACGCCGCGATAAGTTCCACGACACCCGTCATAGCGTCCACGACCTCTTCAAATGTCTCCGGTTCTTTTAATGATATCCCGTTCATAAAATAGATCATCATAGTTTGCGAACCTGAATTATTTGGTCTTTGAAAAGCAACTATTTTTTCGTTTTTGCCTCCCACTTCTTTCCAGTTAGTGATATCACCGTGATAGATAGCTCTGGCCTGGTCAGCAGTAAGGTTGTTTACAGGATTATCCTCTTCCACAAAGAAGACAAAAGCTTCTTTACCGATTACCGTAATATTGAGATCTGTTCCGGCTCTTTCTGCCTGTGCTAACTGGTCTTTCGAAGGTCTTGCTCCAAATACAAGATCTGTACCATAAGTTTTTCCGTCATAACCGCTGTTTTTAGTTATCAATCGGTCGAAAGCATGAATAGTGTTGGTAAAAGTAACATATTTTCCGTTAGTTTGTTGGTATGATCCTCTGTTCTCATATTCAATTACATCGATATCCTTGTATAATGTTTTTGCAACAGCAGCATACAATGGATAGCAGGCTTCTGCTCCATCCATAATCGGCATATCGGATTCTTTTTCGATAATAAACGCCGGTGAATGTCCTAAAGACACAAGCTTGGAATCTTTGGAATAAACCATATAATCCGAAAAGTTTGTACTGGAATACCCGTACATATAGTTAAAATTATAACTGTGATACCTTACTTCGGGTCTGTTGTTATATAGCTTTATATCCAGGACAATGAGAAATGCTACTACAGTAAAAACACCGAACAAGACGAGCAGATTCCTTTTTTTGTGTTGCATCCATACACTGCTGATACACCCGGCGGCATATACTGTTATGATTATGATCGGGAAATTATGATATACCTGGCGCAACAACTCAAAAAACATAGGTATGATCGCTGTTGGATTCAGACACCAAAAAGCACCTACCGTTTTTCTCAAGGTACCTTTACAGACATACATTATGATATAGTATGCAACCGACATAAACAAACATAGAAAGGCATTTACATACAGTGAATAACGAGGTAAAGCAACCTTTCGGAATGCATAGAATAACAGTAAAGATATTATTAGAACCGTAAACACCATAAGAGTGCTTTCATTTTTGCTTTTAAGGTTTAGACGGTCACTTATAAACATAGAAATTATATAACCGATATTAATCGCTAAAGCAGGAACTGCCAGATAGCTTATCAAAAAGGTTTTTATAATATCGCTTTTTTTCTCCGGTTTTTTATCCATCATCATCCCGCCTTTTTAAGTCTAGATTTAAAAAAATGCTTATAATATTATTATACCATTTGGCCGCCGACTTGTAAATGTTGTCAATCTTGGATACAGACTATGTTTTACCGAAAATAAAAGATTAGTTTTTTTCCAAGAGTTATGGTATAGTTATAGAAGCATAAAGTATTGTGTGTACAGGAAAGGTATTATAATGAATCCGCTGTTGAAAAAAGCCTTCAGGGCTGTAAATTTTATATCCGGTAACACTATGACTCCAGAGGAGCTGAAAAAGCACAGAAAGCTTGCCGAGTGGGCGGGAGATCTTGCTACGCCCAAAGGAGATGTTGAGATAACTTCTTTTAAAGTCGGAAAGATCCGCTGTGAGGCCGTAAAACCAATATTTGCCCATAATCCGAATTATGCCATATTGTATGCACATGGGGGCGGATATGTCAGCGGCGGCCTGGGCTATGCCAGGATCCTTTCGGCAAAAATGGCCCATGCCACAGGGTTTACCGTTTACTCCTTTGCATACCGTCTGGCACCTGAACATCCTTACCCTACTGCACTGGAGGATGGGGTA
>JAFZJK010000157.1 GCA_017553965.1 Lachnospiraceae bacterium
CATGAATGTGATACTTATATCAGAAGATCCTGTGGCTTTGGATACGGTATATTGTTATCTGGTTAATCTGGACCCTGAGGTAGTGCCTACCAATTCGCAGGGCTGTCATATGGGTATAGGTACCGATAAGGAAGAAGAGATAGATATCGTACTCTGTGATCAAAACGAAGCTAAAACCATAACAAAAAAAGAATTGTTTGATAAATACGGTAACGGCACGTTTGATGTGGGCAGGGAAAAGCCGAAGAAAACATTTCTAATGAAATATTCGGGCTTCATGACAAAGCTTGCCAGAAGACCTGTAATTGATGAAGATGAGTGCGTAAAGTGCGGTGTATGCGTGGATCATTGTCCCGTACCTGGTAAAGCTGTAGATTTTAAGAACGGAAAACAGCAACCGCCTGTGTATGATTATAAGAAATGCATCAGATGCTACTGTTGTCAGGAGATGTGCCCCAGACATGCGATAAGCCCTAAAAAGGGATTGCTTTCATTTAAAAAGAAAAAGAAAGCGGCAAAGAAATAAGGAGAGTTAACGGCATGAAGATATTGGTTATAGATGCTCAGGGCGGTGGACTCGGAAAGCAGATCATATCATCGATCAAGAAAGACTACCCGGATGTATTTGTAATGGCAGTGGGCACCAATACGGCTGCTACAGCCGCAATGCTTAAGGCAGGTGCCGATGAAGCTGCAACCGGTGAAAACGCTGTTATGGTGGCTTCACGCAGGGCAAATGTGATAATAGGTCCAATAGGTATAGTTATAGCCGACGCCATGCTGGGCGAGATCACTCCGAAGATGGCTTGTGCCGTGGCGCAGGCAGATGCAAAAAGGATACTTATACCGTTTGCAAACTGCGATAATTATATAGCCGGTATCAGTGAGACAAGCATAGGAAAATTGGTAGAGGATGCGGTAAAGTATCTTAAGACCATGCTTGATAATAAAACAGATACAAAAATATGTTAAAAAAATACTTGACATTATTACTGATATATGTAAAATATACCGTAGACTTGCAGAAGCAAGCTTAAAGGTACAGAAGTACCTGTGGTTTATTGGAGCATTATCAGATAAGATATTAAATGTTAAATGTATACCATGAAGGTATACCTTTTCAAGAATGAGAGGGTATGCCTTTTTATTTTTTGCCGGATACTGTAAAGTAAAGCCTTACAGTCGGTTCGTGCGATAAGGAGCAAAAGTTGAAAGACAGGTCGGCACTGCTTAAAGATAAACATAAAAAGATCGCGGCTATAGTTATATTGATAATAATTACTATAGTCCTTGGTTTTGTATGTCTTTTTGTCGGTTCGTCAAACATGTCTTTATCAGAATGTATCGATGCATTACTCGGAAACGGAAGCTCGGCTCAGATACGTATCATTAGAAATATTAGAATACCAAGAGTATTGGCTGCAATAATAGCGGGAGCGGGACTTTCTATATCCGGTCTTATAATGCAGACCAATCTGAATAATCCGATGGCTTCTCCGTCCACATTGGGAGTATCCAATGCAGCGGTATTCGGAGCAAATCTTTCGATCATAGCTTTTGCGGGCGGCTTTTTATCCACGGGTAATAACCTTAAAAACTATACCGCGGGCTTTAATCCTTATGCAGCGAGCCTTATGGCATTTGTTTTTTCGACACTGTCCATTATCATGATACTGGGACTGTGCAGATTAAGATCCTTCAGGCCCGGAGTAGTGGTATTGGCAGGTATAGCTATTGGCTCACTGTGGACAGCGGCTACCACCATACTGCAGTTTTATGCTACGGATGTCGGACTATCCGCTGCGGTTATATGGACATTCGGTGACCTGGGAAGAGCCACATATAAAACCGATATCATAATGGCATCTGTTATAGTAGTCGGGATAATATACTTTATGGTTATGAGCTGGAGGTTTAATGCATTACTCAGTGGTGAACCGGCTGCAAAGAGTCTCGGTGTAAATGTTAACAGACTTAGGTTTATATCCATGCTGCTGGCTTCACTTATAACGGCAGTATGTGTTTCGTATCTCGGTATGATTGGTTTTGTGGGTATCATATGTCCGCATGTGGTTAAAAAGCTTTTGGGACAGGATCACAGGTTTACGATACCTGCCAGCGTATTTGCCGGCAGCATATTGCTGTTACTGGCGGATACAGTCTCGAGGAGCATCGGAAACGGTTCGGCTTTACCGGTAGGTGCGATAACTTCATTACTCGGTGCACCGTTCTTCCTGATCATTATTCTGTTTAGGAAGGGGGACAAAGAATGAGCTTAGAGATAAAAGATTTAAGTTTCAGGTATTCCAAAAGAGGTCCCCTGGTACTGGATAAAGTTAGCTTCAGCCTGAATAAGGGCGAAATAGGAGTAATACTCGGAAAAAACGGTTCGGGTAAGACTACACTGTTTAAAAATGTGCTGGGACTCGTTAAACCTACCGGCGGCAGTATTTCCTTTAACGGGAAAGACCTTTCGAAGGTGAGCCGCAGGGAACGAGCTGGATATATAGCATATGTCCCGCAGAATGTAGAATTCGGAGCTTTGCCGGTATTTGATACGGTACTTATGGGACGCATGCCGTACTTTGGTTTAAGATCCGGAAAAGAAGATGAGGAAAAGACTTTCAAAGTGCTGAAAGAGATGGGTTTGACAGATCTGGCATCGAGAAATGTCACAGAGCTTTCAGGCGGTGAAAGACAAAAGGTGGCTATAGCCAGAGCTTTTGCACAGGAACCGGAGCTTATGGTATTTGACGAACCTACAGGCAATCTCGATATCGCAAACGAACAGTTAATCCTGAATGAAGCAAAGAGGATAGCCACGGAAAAGGGCATAGGAATTCTAACCTCACTGCATGACCTTAACCAGGCTTTAGCTGTTGGTGACAGGTTCTTTTTCCTAAAAAACGGAAAGCTTTTGTATACCAGAGGAAAAGACATAATATCAAAAGAGCTGATAAAGGAAGTATTTGATGCCGAGGTGAGCATCATAGATCATGAGGGTAAAATGATCATAGTAAATTGTTAATTATCCCATCATATATGGGTATTATAAGCCGGAAGGGTTAACGTATGCCTTATACCGGATAAACATTTAGGAGGAATGATAAATGCAAACAAAGAGAATACTGGCTGTACTTCTTTCTCTGATACTTGTAATTGGGCTTTGTGCCTGTAGCAGAAATGAGGACAAGAATACGGAACAGCCGACAAATGCAACAGTTACAGACACACCTGTTGTAACAGATGAACCTAAGGTAACCGATGCTCCTGTTGTAACTGACACACCCGTGGTTACAGACGAGCCGGTAGTTATAGAGACAGTACCGGATGTTACAGACACTCCTGCTGCTACGATCACAGTAACCGATATGATCGGCAGAGAAGTAGAGGTTACTCCCGGGAGCTATACAAGAGTAGTATGTATAGGTGCAGGTGCACTTCGTATGTATACTTATATCGGAAGTGTTGATCTTCTATGCGGTGTTGAAGACATTGATAATGCCACACTTGCTGAGAGACCTAAGATGTTTGATTCTGTTGCACGTCCTTATGTATTGGCATTCAGCGACAAGTTTAGTACACTTCCTTCATGCGGTGTGGGCGGACCCAATGCACAGGCTGCAGAAGCAGAGAAGATACTTTCATGTAACCCCGATATAGTTATTTCTGAATATGAGGATGTTGAAAAAGAGGATGCTCTTCAGGAACAGCTTGGTGTTCCGGTTATCACTATGAAGGCCGGCCCCGGAGGAGTATTTGATCCTTCATTTGCAGGCTCCATGAAGCTTTTAGGTACTATATTTAAGAATGAAGCTAAGGCTGAGCAGATAGTAAGCTTTATCGAAAAAGAGCGTGCGGAGATCAACAGCAGAACTTCAGCTATAGCTGATGAAGATAAGCCCGGTGTATATATCTGTGGTTTAGGCAACTGGGGTACCACCAATCACTTAATGACAGCTCAGAACTATATACAGTTTAATATCGCAAATGTTAAGAACGTAGTAACCGATCTGGCTAAGGACGGTATCCAGGCTATAGAAGAGGAAAAGTTTGTTGCTTTAGGCGACGATATGGATATCATCATTATGGATGTAGCTGCTGTAAAGAATATCAAGCCTTTATATGCAGAAAATCCTGAGATGTTTAATGAGTGTAAGGCATTTAAGGATAACAATGTATATATTGAGATGGCTTACAATGCATATTACACCAATTATGAGATAGCACTTATCAATTGCTGGTTCATAGCTAAGACAGTATATCCGGATGCTTTTGCTGATATCGATATCAAGGCTAAGACCGATGAAGTTACCAACCTTTTCCTCGGAAGTGCACTTTCCGATAAGATTTATGCGGCACCTTCAAGTTTTGGTGGTTACGGTAAAATTGATACAGCAACTTTCTTCAATTGATTATAGGGGCTTTTGTAATAACGTGTCGTCCCCTTTATTAATACCACAATAAGACTAACAATAGGCTCTGTCCGGACAGCATCCCGGACGAGATTGCCACCAAAGGCAATCCGTCCCGGGAGCATACCCGTCACGAGCCTATATTTTTTTTACGAAAGCGGTATTAATAGAGGGGACGACGTTGAGTATTACAACAACCTCTTTTTGAATAAGATAGACTTGTAAAAATAGGGAAAGTTGGGTATAATTTTACCTGTAACTGAGGGATGAATAAGAGGTTTTTTATGAGGATAGAAATATGAAGCTGATAGATTTGAAATGTCCGGCCTGTGGTGCGGAGATGAAGGTTAATCCTGACTTGAAGCGTCTCATATGTGTGTACTGCGGCAAGGAAATGCTCGTGGATGACGGTGTTACCAGACTCGTGATAGAGAATGGGTTTGATTACGGCTACGAGCAGGAAATGGGCAGGCTGAAGGCTCAGGAGGATTACGAGTTAGAGCAGCAGAAGCTTGAAGCGGAAAGACAGGCTGAGGCTGAGAAGAAATACAGGGAAAAGCTTGAACAGGACCAGGAAAAAAGGAAAGCAGAGAAGCTTAAGAGAAAGGCGCAGTGGAAGCCGTGGTTTATCGGAGCGGTAGCTACAGGTGCTTTTGGTCTTTTTATGATGGCTTTCGGCGGGTTTATCAATGCGTTTGGTATTATAGGGCTTATCCTTGTTATAGTGGCTTTCTGTACAGGTTATTTTGCTTACGGAAGGATATTCGGGCAGGCACCTACGGAAGATGAATATGATGTTGACTACATAGAGTTTCCTAAGGGTATGGAGCCGTTTACCGTACTTGATCACGGAGAGGCGCTTACTAAGCTTAAGGATGCCGGTTTTACCAATATTACATGCCGTAATCTGCACGATGTTAAGATAGGTCTTAAAGTACAGGATGGTAAGGTACAGAGTATACGTGTAGCTGACAAGGTCATACTTGCCGGCGGGGATTGGTACCCTAAGTATGCACCGATAGTTATTTCATATCATGGTAAGTGATACCGATCATAGGAGCAGTGAAAAAGTTCGAAAAGTGTTTTGGTGTTAATAGCATAAAAGTAGGAAAGTAAGAAAAGTGAGTTCAAGGAGGTTTATTATGAAAAAAGCATTAAAGGCACTGGTATGCAGTTTGTTTGCACTTGGGTTTATCCTGATAGCCGGTTCATACGCTCTTAAGGCAGATGAAGGAACTTTAGTGGCTGACCTTAACAACGACGGTGTGGAAGAGAAGATTACATATAAGACAAGCTTTAAGATGAAGGATGACCAATTACAGTCTTATAAGTATACCATCTACATCAACGATAAAAAGGCTTACAGTGAGAAAAAAGTGATTGAAAAAGCATCCGTAGACGAAGCAGGCGAGGTTATATATGATGACCTGGAGTGGCTGGGTTCTATTACTTGGCAGATTGTTGATATCAACCCTTCGGATAATTATAAGGAACTGATAGCATGTTATTATGCATCAGAAGATAATGTGGTACTTGCATATAAAGCGTTTAGGCTTAAAAAGGGTAAGTTAAAGCTTATCGGTACAGAGTATACTTCTTCTTCGTACAGCTATATTCCCACAAAGCAGAGTAATAATAAGTATCTGACAGTATGTGTGGATGTTTTTACACCTGCTTTCGGTACTATCTGGATCTATCATGATGTTAAGATCACAAAGGACAGCTTTGTTGATAAGTATTCAAAATCCGGTGTATACAAAGTAGCACCTAATTTTACTGAGGATGGCAGCTCGGCTACATTTACAGCAGCAACCAATATCAAGGTTATGGCTGATACCGCCCTTACAAAATTTAATGGAGAGATAAAAGCAGGAGAGAAATTTACTTTAAAGAAGGTAAAGTTTACTAATAGTGATGAATATGACTCGTTTCTTGCGTATGTGAAAACAAAATCCGGACTTAAAGGATGGATATATGTAGACAATATTTCCGATGAGTGGGGATGCCCTTTGGAGGACCTGGTTTTAGACAGAAGACTGTTCAGTTAAAAAAAAATATTGCAATCTGACTATGATGGTAGTATAATACAAAAGTATCGGGAAAGCCCGTATTTACGCTGTTTTTCGCTACTACATTAGCAGATTAAAGTGGTAAAAGAATGACGTAAAAAAGTTTATCCCGGATTTAGGAAAAGGAGGAGAATAATGAAAAAATTTCTCAGCTATCTTCTGATCTTTACCCTCGTGCTCGGACTTACAGCATGCGGAAAGAACGAAGATGAAAACAACGACAACAAGGGTAGTCAGGATGTTACCAAAACTGAAGTAACCGATGCACCTACCCAGGACCCCGCAACCACTACCGCACCTACAGCTGAGCCTTCCGTAGAGCCCACTGCAGAGCCTACTCCCGAGATCCCTTGGGACGGTGCTTACATGGAGAAGGAAGATTACTTAGCTTATACGGTACATGACCTTGAGACTGTTTTTGAAGCTATCGAGGATCAGCTTGAAGACGCTGAATATCAGGCTGTAAAGACAGTTGTTGATAACGGTGTAAATGCTATCAATGCATCAAATACCGTTAGTGAGGCTGAAAAAGCTTATGAAGATGCTTTCAAGGGCATTCTTAATGCTATACCTAAGGCTGACGGTCTTTACACCTACAAGAAGGAAAGCAATGCTGAAAAGACCAATATCCTTGGTATCTTAGAGCAGTATGCAGTATCAAACGGTATTACCGGTATCTCTCTTTATGAGAACGGTAGATATCAGATGTACAATCCCCGTGTAACTCTTGGTACTGAGAACTATATCGTAGGATATGGTTTCGGTGTATTGGCAGAAGGCTCTATCAATTCTGATCTTGAGGCTGAGGCCAATGATGCATGGAAGAGATACTACCATACATTCGCGAGCGAAGATCCCGGTACATTAAATGAGCTTAACGATCAGCGTGCATCCGTTGGTGATCTTTATGATTACACCGGAGCTACCTTTGTTACAAACTTCATGAATGCAACAAAGGACGGATATGACTGGGTACCTGAGCTTGCAAAGGAAAAGCCCCAGCCCGTAAACGATGATGACGGTGACGGCTTATGTACCACATGGCGTATGGAAGTTAAGACAGGTGCTGACGGACTTAAATACAAGACCGGTTCAGAGATGGCTGACCGTAAGGCATTTGACGGAAGAGAAGTAGCTCTTGAAGATTATGAATATGCATTCAAACTTCTTCTTACCCAGGCTAATCAGCTTTATCGTGGCTCAGAGCTTGCAAACACAGCTAATTCTTCTGCTATAGCAGGCGCTAAGGATTTCTATGACGCAACAGCTGACGGTTACAAGGATGACCTTTGGAAGAATGTAGGTATCAAGACTTACGTAGAAAACGGAAAGAACTATTTTGAGGTAACCTTTACAGGTTTACAGGATGCTTTCTATGCTATGTACTACATTTCTTCAAATCTTTATATGCCCATCCCTGAGGACTTCATTAAGTTAGTTACAGTTAAGAAGTACATGGGATTCAGTGAGGATGGAAAAGAGACACCTGTTGATAACTCACTTACAGTTGGTCCTTACTATGTAGAAAGATATGACAGTGATCAGCAGATCGTATTTAAAAAGAACCCTTATTATACATTCGCAGATACAAAGTATGCTGTTGAAGGTATTTATGTAAAGATATTTACCGCTATCAATTCAGATAAGAATGCAGCTATCAAGGAATTCCTTGCAGAGCATTTTGATGCTGCAGGTGTTACTCAGGATTATCTTGATGAATACAAGAATGATCCCAGAACACGTAAGACCACAGGTACATCAAACTTCAAGCTTAATGCAAATGCCTGTGATGAAGAAACATGGGAATACCTCTTCGGTGAGAACGGTGTTGTTACACAGACTCCCAAGGCTGATTACTGGACAGTTAAGCCTTGTATCGGTAATGATCATTTCAGAAAGGCATTAAGCCTTGCTATTAACAGAAAGCAGTTTGCTGAAGCACGTGGAAGCATTGCATCAGTAGATTTCTTCTCTTCAAACTATATGTCAGATCCTGAAAACGGTATCTCATACTCAACTACAGAGCCTCATAAGAAGGCTGTAACTAACCTTTTACAGGATACAGACGGAGCAGGCTACTCATTAGAGCTTGCCAGAGAGTACTTCAGAATGGCTCTTACAGAGCTTGAACAGGCAGGCGCATATAAGCCCGGTACTAAGGAGAATCCTACCGAGATCCAGTTCGAGATCGCATGGATGTATGCTTCTGATGAAGAAGATTATCATAAGGAGATAAAGAACTATATCGAGACCGCATTCAATGATGACAGCGTATGCGGCGGCGTTTACAAATTAAACGTTACCTTCTGGGTTGGTAATCAGTGGTCAGATGTTTACTACAATAAGTTAATGGTTGGTCAGTTTGACCTTGGTTTCGGATCTATATCCGGTAACTCACTTGATCCTCTCGGATTCTTAAGCGTTCTTTCTAGCGATCAGCTTATATCCGGAAGCTTCACACTTAACTGGGGTACAGATACAAACGATCCCGATGCATATCCTCTTGTATACGACGGAAAGAGATGGTCATTTGATGCATTATACAATGCAGCAAACGTACAGGCTATAGTTTCCGACGGTCAGAATAAGGAGATCGTTTCATTTGATTATACTAATATTTCAAAGAACGATGACGGAACATATTCAGGTTCACTTAAGATTACAGCAGCACTTCCTGATATCACCAAGGTAGATATCCAGACTATTGTATGCTGTAACTATGACAGATACTACAATGGTGACGGAACATATGTAGAGAAGGAAGTAGAGTTTACAGTTGATGATTCTACCAAGGGAACATATGTTGTTAACTTTACAGTACCTGCTGACATCGTTGAAGAGTTCACTAAGGGCGAGGGTCTTCCCGAGGAGCCTACAGGTTCTACCGGATTTGATTTCTATTATGGTTTAGAGTTCAATGGTGAACCCAGTGATACATATCATTCTGTTGAAGATACTTTTTAATTGAGTAAATTCTGATTATTATGACAGGCGATGGCGGGTAATATCGCCATCGCCTGTTAATTTTTAGGAAGGATCAGCTTTCTATGGGCAAATATGTAATTAAACGTATTACACTTGCATTTGTAACGACTTTTATAATTCTATCGATCACTTTTATTCTGATAAAGCTTCTTCCGTTTGAAAGACCTATCGGAGATGACAGACAACAAACAACATATTTTGACAGACAGTACAATCTGGGATATGTATACAGAGTTGATTATCCTACCGATAAATACGGAGAATTGCTTTATAAATCTCCGTCTAATAAAGGAAAAACCTCATATTATTATATGGTGCCTGTAATGACTCAGTATGTTAATTGGCTGAAGAATATCGTTACAGAGTGGGACTGGGGAGACAGTAAAACCTATCAGCCCAATGTTAAGGCATCTGTTATTATCATGAAAAGAATCGGATATTCCATCCGTTTAAATATTTTGTCTTTGATTTCCGTTCCTATTGGCATTTTACTTGGTATATGGGCGGCGTTAAAAAAGAACACAATTACAGATCATATCATATCTACACTTGTTATGATCTTTATTTCAATACCTAGCTTTGTTTCACTTATATTTTTATTACAGATTTTTGCATACGGTCTTGGCTGGTTCCCGTCAACATGGCCTACGGATACGGCACCATTAGCCGAAAGGATAAAGGGATACATTATTCCTGTATTTTCATTAAGTTTTAATTCAATATGCGGATATTGTCGTTTCGTAAGAGCAGAGCTTTGTGATGTATTGGAAAGCGATTATCTGCTTTTAGCTCGTACAAAAGGTCTTACCAGACGTCAGGCCGTTAACAGGCATGCTTTAAAAAATGCCATGGTTCCTGTATTTCCTTATATAGTTGCTGAATTTATTGGAATCTTAGGCGGTTCTATGATACATGAACAGTTATACGGTATCCCCGGTATCGGTAAGCTATTCGTTTTGGCTATGAATTATAAAGATTATGATATTCTGTTTGTTGATATGGCCATATTTACTACGATCAGTCTTTTGATGGGAGTAGTCGTGGATCTGTCATATCAGTTTATTGATCCGAGAATAAGAATGGGGGCGAAAAAATAATGGCTGAAAAAAATACAAATGAGTTTTTAGCAGACGATTTCGAACTCGTTCAAACAGATAAGGTAATAAAAGATAAGAAACTGGAAACCAAACCGACTACTTTCTTTAGGGATGCTTTAAAAAGATTCAGAAAGAATAAGTCATCGGTAGTGGCTGCAGTTATTTTGACTATTTTGATCTTAATGGCTATCTTTGTGCCTATTCTCTCTCCATATGATATTGAAACGGTAAGAACCGAAGAAAAGTTCCTGGCACCTAAGCTTTTTGATGCGGGCTTTGGATTCTGGGATGGTACAAGATCTTATGAACATATATTATATGATCCGGTAAATGAGGTGCCTGCTATTTCAGAAAAATACAGTGTTGAGGCTCTTAAGCAGTCATTGGTAAGTATCACTGTCGATCCGGATATAACATATATTGATTCTTATAATCAATACGGATATGGCGGAGTGCTTGTATTGGCAACAGACGCCAAAGTTAATAACAAAGATGTATTCTTAAGTTCAAAATCTGTAGAGTTTACTGATAAAGGTGCTTATACCATCGATATTGAATTTGATAACGAAGAAAACTTCGGAGAAGGTAAACTCGGTGAATACAGAGTTTATCTTAAAACCGGTGAAGGGGAAGATGATAAGATCATGATAAGGGATTTTAGTAATGACTACAGTCCTATATCCTTTGATATCAGCTCCGCCATGAAAGAAAACAGACTGAAGAATGTAACTGGGTCGATAGTATTTGATGTAAAGTCATCCACATCTTCAATACAGTATGTACTTATAAAGAGTATAAAACTCGGATGCGGTGAAAGAGCTAAGAATGCCGATGTATTGGCAGAAGTATCATTTGACAATCCTACCGAGATGGTTGGTGTTACAGATCTGCAGAGTAATGAATACTGGTCATGTTCGGGAAGAAAGGGTTTACATAATTC
>JAFZJK010000158.1 GCA_017553965.1 Lachnospiraceae bacterium
ATCCAGAGAAATATGAAGAATACCGGTATCATGGAAGCTGCCGGATATACAGTAAGTGAACTCAGATGGGCACTTTCAATAGAGATCGGGATTGTAGCTGCTATAGGTTCTGCTATAGGTATCCTTATATCAATGTTTACGATTAAAACATTTGGTAACATTGTAAGTTCCGTACTCGGACTTTCCTGGAATCAACCGGTTAACATACCGGTAGCCCTATATACGTTTTTGGGAATACTGGCAGTTGTAATATTTGTATCCAGGCTTATCAGCAGAATATATAAAAAAATTACTGTTTTGGATGCTCTTCGCGGTGGTATAAATGCACATAATTATAAGAAAAACGTATTTTCGTTTGAAAAGGCTTCACTTCCGGTACCGCTTACATTAGCATTAAAGGAAACATTTGGCAATCCGGGCAGGAATATTGCTATGGTGCTTATAAGTGCAGTCCTTATGATAGCTACACTCGCCGGTTTCGGTATAAAAGAGAATTACGGTGATGATCCGGAAGCAATGCTTAATATATGGGGATTTGAGCTTGCTGATGCTCAGGTAATAAATAAATCTGGGACTGATATAGCCGATGAGTTAAGAAAACTTCTGGGAGTCAAAAATGTACTTGTTGAGGTGGGTTTTGAGCCTACGGTGTATTTTAACGGGAAAAAAGATACAGTATATACCTATGCCGTAGATGACTTTAATTATACAAATAATACATTCATGATCGATGGAAGATATCCCGGAAAAGAAAACGAGATCATGGTATCAAACGGAGTCGCACAGGATCTTGGATTAAAGATCGGGGATGTATTAGAGATAGAATTTGCCGATACTAAAGAGAATTATATTATAACCGGTATAAACCAGAGAATTGAAAGAATGGGACGTACCTTATATATGAGGATAGACGGAGCTAAGAAGATAATTCCCGGAAGTATCACAGATGTATATACTTATAAGATTACGGCACAGGATAATGTAAGCTTTGATAAGATCAAAGAGGAAGTGAATAAGTTCGCTAATGCAAATGATCTTAGTATCAGATGCGGTAATCTTAAGAAGGAAATGGATGGTACAATTGAAACAGTAAATGCTTCAATGAATGCTGTATGCTTCGTAATATTGGTTATAACTACTTTAGTTGTTATATTTGTTGAATCTCTGGTTATAAGAGCAAAGATAAACCGTGATTGGAAGAATTTCGGTATCAGCAAGGCAATAGGGCAGACTTCGTTAGGTCTTATGGTACAGATAATGTTGACCAATATACCTTCGATCACTATCGGAGCATTGATCGGAGTTGTGCTTTCGGAAAGTGCAGGAAAGCTTTTTACCAGGGCGGCTTTTTCACTGTTCGCTATGAAAGAAGCAGCGTTTAATATATCGATAACAGCAATGCTCATCGGATTTTTCGGTATAATCTTTGTGGCTGTGATCACATCGTTCCTTACAGGACTTAAGGTAAGACGTCTTATCCCTGTAGAAATGATAACAGAAGAATAAAAAATATGTATAAGAGGCTGGGAAAACTAAGTGTTTTATCCGGCCTCTTTTTTACTACATGTAACATTATTACAGTATAAAACAATTGTAAATAAAACTAAAAAAGTATATAATTAACGAAGAATGTTGTTCTGAAATTTACAGACAGTGTTATATAAAAGAGAGTAAGGTAAGATACATGCATTATAATTGCCTAATAGTAGATGATGAAGAAGAACTCGCCAAAATGACGGCAGAGTATTTTAATATGTTTGATGTAAAGACACAGTACGTTAACAGTGCTGCGTCTTGTTATGCTTTTTTTGAGGAAAATGATGCGGATATAGTACTATTGGATATTAACCTTGGTGATGGTTCGGGCTTTGAAGTATGCAAAAAACTTCGTGAATCATTGAGGCTGCCCATTCTGTTTATAAGTGCACGTCAAAGCGATGATGATGTGCTCGTGGCATTAAGCATAGGCGGAGATGACTATGTAAAGAAGCCATACAGTCTCTCTGTGTTACTCGCTAAGGTTAAGGTAAACCTTAAAAGGATCGCAGAATTAAATGAAAAGACAGCCGGTACGGAGTCAAACGGTAATAATGCGACAGCTACGGACAAAGAACAGGAAAAAGAGCTTTATCTTGATGAAGCTACGATGTCGGTTGTATTAAAGGGCAACAGGATAGCATTAAAAGCTAAAGAATACATGCTCATGAAATGCCTTTACGAACATAAAAACTCCATAGTCACAAAGGATGTGCTATTTGATGAGGTATGGGGTGATGCATTCTATTCGGACGGCACTTTGAATGTACATATCAGGAAACTCAGGGAAAAGATTGAAAAGGATCCCAATGCTCCGGAGTATATTAAGACTATATGGGGTACGGGCTATACTCTGGAGATCAAATGAAAAAGTTTAAAACTATAGTCATTTTATATACGATCATTATGCTTCTTATCCCTGTGATATCATATTTTGTGTACCGCGGGATCGATGTGACTGTAAGTTCACCTTCATCATATACAGATGAAGAACTTGTAATATACAGACAGATATGGGACGGGATGAACGAAAACGTTGAAGCGGTTAAAAAAGAGATGTTTGTTACATTTCTTATATTCTGGGCTGTTGTATTTGTACTTGGCTATGTTTTGTTTCTCTACATATACATTAAAGAGATCAAGCCAATCTTACAGCTTTCCTCATTTGCCACGGAGATATCAAAGGGTAATCTGGATGTCCCGTTACCTATGAACAAAAACAACGGGTTTGTTGATTTTACCGAAGGCTTTGATATCATGCGTGAAGAGCTCAAGGCTTCAAAGGCGCGTGAGATAGAAGCAGAGAACCTTAAAAGAGAAATGGTGGCCGAGTTAAGTCATGACTTAAAAACTCCTATTGCTACCATACAGGCTACCTGTGAGGTATTAAATCTTCAGGCAGCAAGAAAAAAAGACAACTGTACTCCGGAAAGGCTTAAGGAACTTGAAGACCTTGAGGAAAAGATCGGCTTTATAACCAAAAAGACCGATATGATCAATGAACTCATCAAAAACGTGTTCAGGGCTACACTTGATGATATGGATGAGATCAAAGTGTCGGTTGAAGAGTACGGATCAACCATTATAGAGGATTACTTTAAAGGTCTTAAGGAATACGGAAATATCATATTGGATAATCATATACCGGAATGCCTTATATATATGGACCGACTTCGTATGGAGCAGGTGGTTGACAATATAGTAGGTAATTCTTATAAATACGCCGGGACCGATATACATGTCAGCTTCGGTGAAACCGAGGAAATGACTGATAAACAAGGTAATAAGATAAAGTTCCTACGGATTACAGTAAAAGATTCAGGGCCGGGTGTACCTGAAAGTGATCTGCCTTTAATATCCGAAAAGTATTACAGAGGAAACAATGCAAAGGAAAGAACGGGATACGGTCTCGGACTTTACCTGGTTAAAAACTATATGGAACGTCAGGGCGGCGGTATGGAGTATTATAATGATAACGGCTTTACCGTCGAACTGCTGGTTAAAAAAGTATAAGTTTTAATTATATCATTGGGAGAAAAGAATGATAGCTTTTTATTATGATGTAATGTTTGCAATATCTTTGGTTATGCTCATAATATATCTGTTTATATGGCATAAACACTTCGATATTCATTTTACGATGATGTTCACATTTATAGCTATCCAGAATCTTGGTTATGCTCTGACCGTGCATTCCAAGACACTCGAAGAAGCGCTGACAGCCAATAAGATAACATATCTTGGGGCCTGCTTTAATATATTGTTTATGACATTGTGCGTACTTGAGCATTGTAATATCTTAATAAACAAAATGATGAGGATAGGCATTTTTGCCACAATATTTGTACTGTACGGATTTGTCCTTACCATGGGAAGAAACGGTCTGTTTTATAAAGATGTTGATTTTGAGATCAGAGACGGAGTAGGAACTCTTATTAAGAATGAATACGGACCGATGCATACGGTTTACCGTATAGCTCTGACAGGATTGTTTTTGACAGCATTTGTTGTGATCATATATACATACTTTAAGAAAAGAGATGTGTCTAAGCATAATGCGCAATTGCTATTTGCTGCCGAAGCTGTTTCATTTTTCAGTTTCTTTGGAGGCAGATTGATCTTTAAAAATTTTGAACTTTTACCTTTAGCTTATATAGCAAGTGAAGTAATGTTCCTAAAGATCATTCATGATATGTGTCTGTACGATGTAACGGATTCAGCTATTGATTCACTGGTAGAAAAGGGTAATACAGGACTTATTTCGTTCGATTTTAAATATAATTATCTGGGCAGTAATGAAACTGCCAGAAAGATATTTCCTGAGATAAATACACTTACAGTTGACAGATCCATAAGATATAACCCGACCATGAAGAAATACGCTGTAGCATGGCTGGATAAATTCAGGGCTGATGATAAAAATGACAAATTTCACTATACAAAGGGAGAAAAGATATATCTTATAGACATCAACTATCTGGTGGACGGACGCAATAAACGCGGATATCAGTTTTTCATTACAGATGATACGAAAGATCAGAAGTATATCAACCTGATGAATAAGTTTAATACTTCACTTCAGGAGCAGGTAACAAGGAAAACAAACCATATTGTGGAAATGCACAACAACCTGATCATGAGTATGGCGACCATGGTTGAAAGCAGGGACAATTCCACAGGGGGACATATCAAGCGTACCAGTGAATGTGTAAAATTACTTATCGATGAGATTAAGAAAAACAATGTCTTTAATCTGTCGGAAGATTTTTGCAAAAATATAATTAAGGCCGCTCCAATGCATGACCTGGGTAAGATAGCGGTAGATGATGCAATACTTAGGAAACCGGGCAGGTTTGAACCGGAAGAGTTTGAAAAGATGAAGCATCATGCGGCTGAAGGTGCCAGAATTGTAAAAGAGATATTAAAGGCTACGGATGATGCAGATTTTAGGATAGTGGCCGAAAACGTGGCTCATTTCCATCATGAGAGATGGGACGGGTCCGGTTACCCTGAAGGTCTTAAGGAAGAACATATACCGTTAGAGGCCAGGATCATGGCTATAGCAGATGTATATGACGCCTTGGTAAGTAAACGTGTATATAAGGAGAGTATGTCGTTTGAAAAGGCTGATTCCATCATTATGGAGGGTATGGGAAAGCACTTCGATGAAAAGCTTAAGCCTTTTTATATAGCAGCCAGACCGAAGCTTGAAGCATTTTACAGGCGGATGAATAAAGAATAATTGAAAAAGAATAAATAATTCACAAGCTTTTCACAATTTAGTATTACAATGAGACAGATTTCGTGATATACTAGCATCCGAATGATTTTATAATTGTGGAAAGAATCGAGGAATTTGAAATGGGAAATGAAAACAAGTATGAGGGTATGAGCCTCAGTAAGCAGAGAAAGCTTGAAAGACAGGCTGAGATCGCTAAGAAAAAACAGCAGGCAGTTATAATAAAAGTAGTAGTTGCACTGGTTGTTTTAGCTATCGTAGGGCTTTGTGTATGGGCTATCATCAAAAAGATGAACAAAGTTGAAGCTAATTATAATTTTTCCGAACAGATTGATAATAACGGTATGATCAAGGGTGTTAAAGCCGGTGATTATGTTACTATGGTAGATTATAATAACTTAACTGCTCCTTTAAGTGAGATAGAATATCCTGATGAAAAGGTTGAGGAGAGTATTAAGACTCAGCTTGATAATCATAAGGCAATCAGCACATCAACGGATATTGTTGCAAAAAACGGTGATAAGGTTAATATTGATTTCGCCGGAACTGTAGACGGAGAAGCATTTGACGGCGGCACAAGTACCGCATATGATCTTACACTTGGTTCAAATTCATTTATCGATGATTTTGAGGCTCAGATAGAAGGACATAAGCCCGGTGATTCATTTGACGTAGAAGTTACCTTCCCTACAGACTATGGTACAGCAACCTTAGCCGGAAAAGATGCTGTATTTGCTGTTAAATTAAACGGAATATACGTTGCACCCGAATTTACTGATGAGTTTGTACAGGAATACCTTTCCGATTATGCTACAACGGCTGAAGGTTACAGACAGTATCTTAAGGATACAAATTATAAGAACAACCTTATAACTTATGTTGAAAAGTATGTAGTGGCTAACAGTACATTTAAGAGCTTCCCCAGTGCATATTTTAAGCAGATGAAGGGTAATTATAAGGCTAATGAAATAGCCAAGATGGAATATTACAATCAGCTTTATGAGTCATATTTAGGCGGTGCTATGTATGCTTCGTTTGAGGAATATCTTTCTAAAGCATATTCACAGACTGAAGAAGAATTTGATAATTCTATAGAGGAAAGAGTATCCGATACAGTAAAATATGCTATATTCTGCCAGGCAGTAGCAGAAAAAGAAGGTATAACCGCTACTATTGATGAAGTAAAGGAATATTACATTTCAAATGGCGGTACAGAGGATAACTTCAATTCTCAGATAGAGAACTACGGACAGGGATATCTTGTACAGCAGTATCTTGACCAGAAGGTAAGAGATTTTATCGTTGATAAGACAACTGTTCAGTAAAATCAAGTTATAGCTTAAAAATGTCGGCAGCTAATCGGGTTTACTTCTATTGGGCGATAATCCGGTGATAACGCCGACATTTTCTTTTAAAAAAGTATGATCAAAATAGAAATCGGGAGAGGGTATAAATCATGGAAAAAGTTTTTAAGGACTATCTTTTTTCTAAGCACATATTGGTAAGTGAAAACGGAAAAGATGAAAATGCTTTTGAGACGTTGTTTACTATAGCTAATATGTTTAGTATCCGGATAACGGAAGGTCAGGAATTGGCTGAAAGGGAGATGATAGAATACATCTCTTCCATGGTAGGGGTGGATGTGTCCAAGCCTTTTTATAAAGGTTTCCCGGAAAGTGTAAAGAAGCTTTCGATAGATGAGCTGATTTTTGATCAGATGATACATTATATTACTACCTATGGTCTTGGCAATTTCTCTGAAGCGGGGCATTCATTATTTGAAGAGCAGTTTGAAAGGACTGCATTTAAGGAAAAGGCTGAGATAAAGGATTTTGTTATATTGAAGGAAACTGATGCTGCAGAAAAGCTTAAAGGTTATGTTTATGATCTTTTTCTGGGGACCAGACCTTTAAATCCGACACAGTATGAGGTTGTTTCTAAAGCTATAGATGTATATGATATCAGACCTGCAAGCTGTGCATCCAAAAACCTGGCCATTCGTTTGCTGGCTGAAAAAAGGGATGTAAATTATGCAAAGTTTTTAGCTCTTTCGGATGTAATAAAGCTTGTTGAGGAGATCAATTACAGATCATATGACAATACTGATGTTAAAAAGCTAAACCTTAAGAATCAGGACAGAAAGCTCATCACATCGGTTATTGATCATATGTTTATTAACATGGCTCAAAGTACCGGAGATGATGGTGAGGCAATTGCTCATAATACTGCACTTGAGAAAGAAATAAAGAACTGCTTTGAGCGAAAAGCTTTATGGAGCGGAGTACTTCATCATATTCATTATAAAGCAGTTAACAGCTTAGCAGCTGAGTTTACTGATCTGATGCGCGGAAAAACAAATGATTCCGTATATTCTGCGTTTGAAAAAGAGATCGGAAATGGAAGTATTGCCAATGCCGTAAAGGTGTTAAAGGAAGGTAAAGGCTCCGGAGCTATACTTCGTAATCTTGATTACTTGATCAGCAGATGTAAAAACGAAGATGATGTTGAAACTGTCCTTGAAAGCATACAGTCCAATAATATTATTATACTTATTCAGCTTTTAATGAAATATTCAGGTAAAACGAGTGTTATAGTCAACAGAACGTTTAAGTTTACAAAATTTGAAAGACTCAAAGTTTATACAGAAACAGAAGAGGAAGTAAAGAAAAGAAAAAGCTTCCTTACCAAAGAGCAGACTGAACAGCTTAGAAGCTTTGTGGATACAGCATTAAGAAGAGTATTAGAAAATCGTCTGAACAAAGTCTATATAGATAAAGATATGAAAAACTATGCACTTCCGTTATCAGAGACTTCAGCTTCTGGTGGACTTGGCGTACTTGCCAAAGGCTCGAGAGTACATATTGATACATTCAGTAAGATAAGAGCGTTTACATACTGGGAAAAAGTGAATGATATTGACCTTTCCGCATTCGGTATCACGGAAGACGGGAAAAGGATCGAGTTTTCCTGGAGGACCATGGCCGGAAATCAATCGGATGCAATAATATATTCCGGAGACCAGACTAGCGGATATAATGGAGGTTCTGAGTATTTTGATATCAAGCTTGAGTCGTTCAGAAGAATGTATCCGGAAGTAAGATATATCGTCTTCTGTAATAATGTCTTTTCACCTGTAAGATTTTGTGATTGCTTCTGTAAAGCCGGATATATGATAAGAGAGCTTAATGATTCCGGTCAGGTATTTGAACCCAAGACTGTTGCTTCTTCATATATAATTAATTCGGACAGCACTTATGCATATTTATTCGGCCTGGATCTAAATACAAATGACCTTATCTGGCTCAATATGAATAAAGACAGCTATGATGCTGTGGCAGGAGAATCACCTTTTGGATTCTTAATTGATTATTTCAATGTTACAGATACCATGAATGTCAAAAGCTTCTTTGAAATGATGGCTACAGAGCTTGTTACCGATATTTCTCAGGCTGATGTAGTCGTATCAGATAAAGTGAATGAAGCCGACCTCAAGTCCGGAGTAAAACTTATACATAGCTATGACTTTGAAAAGATTATAGCTCTGATGGGCTGAATGATCAAAGAATATACAGAAAATACTTGACAAATGAATATTTATAAGTATAATGGTGTATATTATCTGCATAAATATACACCATTTGCTTTTGGGAAAAATTGAGTTTAGCCAGGAAAATCAAAGCATTTGGCGATGAATTGGAGGATTTATAAAATGAAAAAAATATTCATTGATGGCGCAGAAGGAACCACTGGTCTGAAAATATTTGAGAGATTTAAGGACAGAAATGATATAGAGATACTTAAAATAGACAGCGCGCTGAGAAAAGATGAAAATGAGATTAAGAAGTTTATTAATGCTTCGGATATCACTTTCCTCTGCCTGCCTGATGCTGCAGCAATCGATGCAGTTAAGCTTGTTGAGAATCCCGACACAGTTATAATTGATACTTCTACAGCACACAGAACAGCTGAAGGCTGGGCTTACGGATTCCCGGAGCTTGATGACAAGCAGAGAGAAGTAATAGCTAATTCTAAGAGAATAGCCAACCCCGGTTGTTATGCAACAGGCTTTATAAGCCTTGTTAATCCGTTAGTAAAAGCAGGGCTGCTTCCTAAGGATTACCCTGTTTCATGTTTTGCTATATCCGGTTACTCGGGTGGAGGGAAAAAGCTTATAGCTCAGTATGAGGATCCCGACAGAGACAAAAAGTTCGGAGCTGCAAGAATGTACGGATTTGGTCAGACTCATAAGCATTTAAAGGAAATGAAGGCTTTATGCGGAATTGACAGATTACCGCTTTTCTCACCTCTTACTACCGATTATTTCAGCGGAATGGCTGTACAGGTGCCGTTATTCACCGATCTTTTGACAAAGAAGGTTTCTTTGGATGATATAAAGGCAATATATGACGAGCACTATAAGGGTGAGAAATTTATTAAGGTAATGCCCATCGGTGCTGATGCAGAAAAAGGAAATGTGATCTTCTCAGACGAAATGTCAGGCAGAGATGACCTTGCAATATATATTACAGGTAACGAAGACAGAGTAGTGGTTACCAGCAGTTTTGATAACCTTGGCAAGGGTGCTTCGGGTGCAGCCATCCAAAACATGAACATAGTACTTGGTGTAGATGATGCAACCGGCCTGGTAATTTAATTGAATCCTTGTAGAAATTTGAAATTGGTGATATAATAAACTTTCGTACGTATAAAGAAAGGAAATAGTATTATGACACAGAAGACAGAAGGCGGAGTAACCGCAGCAAAAGGATTTAAAGCTGCATGCTGTGCAGCTGAAATAAAATATAAAAATCGTACTGATATGGCTATGGTATATTCTGATGTTCCCTGCGTATGTGCAGGTACCTTTACAAGTAATGTGGTAAAGGCAGCATGTGTACAGTGGGATCAGAAGGTTGTATATTCCGGAAAGCCCATGCAGGCAGTTGTTGTTAATTCAGGTATTGCCAATGCATGTACCGGTCAGGAAGGCTGGGATGCATGTGCAAAAACAGCTCAGGCAGTATACGAAGAGCTCGGAGTTGATCCCGAGAGCGTAGCAGTTGCTTCCACTGGTGTTATTGGAATGCAGCTCCCCGTTGAAAAGCTTGTAAACGGTGTTGCACAGATGAGTAAGACATTATCTGACAGTGTAGAAGCAGGCACAAATGCTTCTAAGGCTATAATGACTACAGATACAATAAATAAGGAAATAGCAGTTACATTTACACTTAACGGAAAGACAGTTACTCTGGGCGGTATGAGCAAGGGCTCGGGTATGATACATCCCAATATGTGTACAATGCTTGGTTTCCTTACAACGGACATCGCTATCGAAAAGAAGCTTTTACAGGAAGCTTTAAGCGAAGTTGTTAAGGATACCTTCAATATGATCACTGTAGACGGTGACACATCAACAAACGATACTTTGCTGATTATGGCAAACGGACTTGCAGAAAACGATGTCATAACAGAAAAGAATGAGGATTATAACTTATTCTACGATGCATTGTTCTATGTATGCAGATTCCTGGCAAGAACTATGGCTGGTGACGGTGAAGGTGCTACAAAGCTTTTTGAGGCAAAGGTAGTAAATGCAAAGTCCAAGGATGATGCAAGAACTCTTTCCAGAGCAATAGTAGGTTCTAATCTTTCTAAGGCAGCCATCTACGGATGTGATGCAAACTTCGGCAGATTCTTATGTGCCATGGGTTACTCCGGTGTACAGTTTGATCAGAATGATGTTGAGCTTTTCTTTGAAAGCGATGCAGGCAGAATGCAGGTATTTGATCATGGTACTCCTTTAGAGTTTGATGAGGAACTGGCCAAGAAAATACTTGCATGCAGTGAAGTAACAGTATTCGTCGATATGCACGAAGGTGAATCAGAAGCAACAGCATGGGGATGCGATCTAACATATGATTATGTAAAGATCAATGCAGACTACAGGAGCTAAATTAATATAAAAAAGAAATAGTGAGGAATTAGAAATGGGAAACGAGAGCGTATTAACAAACAGTCAAAGAGCAGAAGTGCTGGTACATGCACTGCCTTATATTCAGCAGTACAACAACAAGATAGTAGTTGTTAAGTACGGCGGAAATGCAATGATCAACGAGGATCTTAAGAATGCAGTAATGAGTGATATAGTTCTATTAAACCTCATCGGTATGAAGGTAGTACTTGTACACGGTGGCGGACCTGAGATTACAGAAACACTTAATGCTGTAGGAAAGAAGACGGAGTTTGTTAACGGCCTCAGAGTTACCGATGCAGAAACAGCCAATATAGCTATGATGGTATTAGCCGGCAAGATCAACAAGA
>JAFZJK010000159.1 GCA_017553965.1 Lachnospiraceae bacterium
AAATCTTTGTTGTGATAAGGTTAGGCAGGGAGAGGTACCCAGTCTGTAACCATAAAGCGTGCAGAGAATATGCAAAGTCACAGACATATCGAAATTGAGATGTGCCTGTGACTTTTAGCATATTCCTGCAGGTAGCGAAAACGGGTTACAGACTGGATAGCTCTCTTTGCCTGACCGTATTAGAGATCAGAAATAGGAAAATAGGGGTAATTTTAATATAAGATGTTAACAAATACTCGAAATATGCCGATATATCATACAGATGGCATTATCAGCCACATCTTTTGCCGCGTAAATACGGTATCTGCACATCATAGCCCTTCGGCAGGAAGCCATTCTCGGGCAGGTTCAAGGATGAACGAAAAAAATATATTGAAAAATTGTCTTCTTTTGTGTATAATGTTAAGAAGGCTTTTTGTCACCTTTTTTAATACGAATGTTATATAAAGGTGAAATATAGTACGAGAGCCAAGAAAGAGGAGACACGATGTTCAGTACTGATATAGGAATTGACTTGGGCACGGCGAGTGTGCTTGTTTATATAAAGGGCAAGGGCGTAGTATTAAAGGAACCCTCGGTAGTTGCATTTGACAGGGAGACAAATAAAATAAAGGCCATCGGTGAAGAGGCAAGACTTATGCTCGGACGTACACCCGGTAATATCGTAGCGGTTAGACCCCTAAGACAGGGCGTTATATCTAACTACACCGTTACCGAGAAGATGCTTAAGTATTTTATCCAGAAGGCGGTCGGTAAAAAGCGTTTCAGAAAGCCACTTATCAGTGTATGCGTACCCAGCGGTGTTACAGAAGTAGAGAAAAAGGCTGTTGAGGATGCTACATACCAGGTAGGTGCGAGAGAAGTTGCTATCATTGAGGAGCCCATCGCAGCAGCTATCGGAGCCGGCATAGATATTTCAAAGCCCCAGGGTAACATGGTAGTGGATATAGGCGGTGGTACCACCGATATTGCTGTTATCTCCCTTGGAGGTACCGTAGTCAGTGCTTCCATTAAGACTGCGGGTGACGATTTTGATGAAGCTATAGTAAGATATATGAGGCAGAAACACAACCTTCTTATAGGTGAGAGGACTGCCGAGGATATAAAGATAAATATCGGTTCGGTTTTCAGACGTCCCGAATCGGTATCAATGGATGTAAGAGGAAGAAACCTCGTTACTGGACTTCCCAAAACGATCTCGGTTACCTCGGAGGAAACTGAAGAGGCACTTGCGGCAGCTACCGATCAGATAGTTGAGGCTATCCACAGTGTATTAGAGAAAACTCCTCCGGAGCTTGCAGCAGATATCGCAGATCGTGGCATCATACTTACCGGTGGCGGATCGCTGCTTAACGGACTTGAGGATCTTATCGAGGAGAAGACAGGTATTACAACTATGACTGCAGATGATCCTCTGACAGCGGTAGCGATAGGTACCGGAAAATATGTTGAGTTTATCAGCGAGCGAAGATTAAAATAACTTTTATATGGAGGTAAGGCATGCTCAGAAGCTTATATACCGGCTGGACCGGAATGTATAACCAGCAGAAAAGACTTGATGTAATATCCAACAATATGGCCAATGCTACTACAGTTGGGTATAAAAAGGAATTTGCCACCAGCCAGAGCTTTGATGACCTGCTTGCCATAAAGATAAGGGATAACTCCGAGGGATGGAGGAGACGTAGCATAGGGGATGTCAGCCTGGGCGTAAAGATAGGTGAGATTCATACCGATTATACCCAGGGGTCGCTTCGTGAAACAGGCAATCCTTTTGACCTGGGTATTGAAGGGGACGGTTTCTTCAAGGTCAATGTTACCGACAAACAGGGAAATGTTTACGAGAGCTTCACCAGATCAGGGCAGTTCCATATGACTGCTGACGGATTTATAGTGGATGCTAACGGCAATCATCTACAGTCGGAAAACGGAGATTTCCAGGTGCCTGTGGATGCAGGTGAAATAGTTATCGATGTCCAGGGATATGTATTTGCCGATGGTGTTGTGGTGGACAGACTGACACTGACGGATTTTGAAGACTATGATTATTTAAAGAAGTTCCAGGATACATATTACAGACCGGTGGACGGTGCAACGATGATCGAGACCGACGGTACCATTCGTCAGGGGTACACAGAACAGTCCAATGTTATGGTAGTAAATGAGATGGTTGACCTGATAGCTACAACCAGAGCGTATGAGGCAAACCAGAAGATGATAAAGGCAGCCGATACCGTTATGGATCAGGCAGCTAACTCGGTAGGTAGAGTTCAGTAGTTTATGTAATAGTACTTCATGGGGAGGATAGCATATGGTTAGAGCATTGTGGACAGGTGCATCGGGCATGAATGCACAGCAGGTAAGTCTTGATAATATAGCTAATAATCTTGCAAACGTAAATACTACGGGGTATAAAAAGCAGACAACTGAGTTTTCTTCTTTGCTTTACCAAAAACTCCAGAGAACTCAGACCGATAATAACGGCGATCCCAAGCCCGTACTTGCACAGGTAGGTACCGGTGTAAGAGTAACTGCGCTGACTTCTATTTTTACACAGGGTATAATGCAGGAAACAGGAAATGAAAATGACTACTGCATAGAAGGTCAGGGCTTTTTTAGAATTTTGATGCCAAACGGTACAGAGGCTTATACCAGAAACGGTTCGTTCCAGATGGCTATAGATGGGGACGGTGTTACACTTTCTACTGCCGAAGGTTATCCTGTACTTGATCAGGATGGCGATATCATACATTTTAATACAAGTGAATATAATGTAACTAATATTTCCACTGATGAATATGGCAGATTTATATACAGAGATGTGGAAAATGATGATGTGGCTGATACAGGTATAAGGATCGGACTCGCTCAGTTTAACAATCCTTCGGGCCTTGACAAGCTCTCGAGCAGTATATATAGGGAGTCCCCTAACTCAGGCGAACCCAGATACGAGGTAGAGGATACTGCACTTACAATAAGCAAGGTACATGCTAAGTATCTCGAGGGTTCGAATGTACAGACAGTCGATGAGATTGTAAACCTCATCACCACACAGCGTGCATATGAGATGAACTCCAAGATCATCAGTGCCGCGGACGAGATGATGCAGCAGGCTAACAACCTGAGATAATAACGAGGTGCAAAGCTCATAATGCCGTGCAAGCTTGCTTGCAAAGGCATTTGAAGGTTTGTACCGACAAACCACACCGAGAAGAAGCGATTTGCATTAGCAAAGCGCGAGATTCGAGGTGGGGTTTAGGATTGCGAGAGCGAAGCGAAGCAATCCGTGTTATTATCTCTTGCGTATAGTAACGATACAGTTAGGATTGCGAGAGCGAAGCGAAGCAATCCGTGTTATAATCTCTTGCGT
>JAFZJK010000160.1 GCA_017553965.1 Lachnospiraceae bacterium
ATAATCCGTATAGGGATCCACACCTCTGGAGATAGATGTAACCTTAATGCACTCATCGACTACTTTTCCATTGTCCACGCCACGCAGGAACTGATGATACACACCCTTCTGCTCATTTATCACAGGGATAAGCCCTTTTGCTATGGGCTGTACCACTACTACCTTTCCGCCAAACAATCCCTGCTCATTCATCTTATGGATAAAAACATCCACAAAGCTCCTTAAAAATCCACCTTCACCAAACTGAATAACTCGCTCTTTCATTTTTCCGTCCTCTGTATGTATATTTAAAACTCAATAAGTACCTTTGCCAATGATCCGTCATTCTCAGCTAGTGCCTTAAATGCGTCTGCTGCATCATCTACAGGATATACTGCACTTACCATATCAAGCACATTTACCTTGCCCGAAGCGATAAGGTCGATAACTGCCTGAAAATCTCTCGCATATGAATTACGGCTTCCGAATACGTTAAGCTCCTTCTTAAGCAGGATGGAATGAAGGAATGTGGTCTCCTTCTTTCCGTTTCCGATAAGGATAATATTTGCTGCAAATGCAGCACAATCAATACAGTTAAGGAAGGTAACCGACTGTCCGCATGCCTCTACGCATACATCAAAACCGTTTCCGCCTGTTATCTTCATGGCTTCTTCCTTGATGTCGGTCTTCTTGGAATTGATGACTCCTGCCGCACCGAAATGAAGTGCCTTCTCAAGTCTTCCGTCAAGTACATCGGCCACATAAACCTCTGCACCCTGTGCCTTAGCAGCAATGAGAGCAAAAAGACCGATAGGGCCGGCACCTACTACCAGTACCTTATCACCTTCGTTAACCTTTGCTCTGTGAAGTGCATGATAGCTGATGGTAAAGGGTTCAACGAGTGCAAGTTCTTTTGCAGACAGACCCTTGCCGTCATATATTCTTTCCACAGGCATTACTATATATTCACGGAAGCTGCCGTCACGCTGTACACCCATGGTCTGATTATCGGTACAGCAGTTAACATATCCTCTCTGACATGAATAGCATTTACCGCAGTTAAAGTAAGGGTTCGCAGTGATTATATCACCTGCTTTAAGTCCCTTATCATTTTCCGGGATTGATACTATCTCGGCACTGAACTCATGTCCGGGTATCCTGGGATATGTGGTAAAGGGCTGGTTACCGGTATAGCTTGCTACATCTGCACCGCAGATGCCGCAGTACAGGACTTTAAGTAAAGCTTCGCCTTCCTTCGGTATGGGCTTTTCCGTATCGGTAAGACCTATCTTAAAAGGTTCTTCAATTAAAACTGTTTTCATTTTTATGCCTTTCTATAATTGAATATATTTAGGATTCCAGATAACTGCGGTCTTCATCGGAGCACTCTTACTGTATATCTTATTCTTGTATGCTCCGATCGGGTCGGCCGCAAACTCATCCCTGTCTATCAGCTCAACTATCTCGTTGTAATTACTCTCAGCCAAAAGCTCGATGGCTTTTTCCATATGGTCCTGCCTGAAATTAATTGAACCCATTATCAGATGGTTCTCAAATCCGAAGGGCATGGTATCAAAGGTGATCTTCGGTCCCAGTGAAAAGCTGTTGTATACACCGTTGCAGCCAAGTACCTTATGTTCAAACGCTATGCGGTGCTCAACATTGCTTCCGCTCACTCCTATGAAAAGAGTAGCCCTGCCGCCCATCTTTTCTATAATGGCCTTTGCAAGCTCTTCTTCAGAATCATAGGTGTTCTGCAGGTATTCCGCACAACCGCCTTCCCCGTTCCGGTTCCAGCTGTTTGCCCTCTTTAATGCGAAACTGACCTTCGGTGAATCCTCAGAGCTTCTGGCCACAAACAATACCTTAGCATTCTTATGGTTTCTGCATATCAGGTCACCTATAAACATACCTGTGGTACCGAGTCCGAATATCACAGTCCTGTCAAACACCTCTTCCTTTGCCTTTGCTCTGGCAGTCTGTTCATCGCACTTATACTTTTTCATAGCTACGCGGAAGTTATGAGCGCCGCCTAAATCTTCCATTCTTTCCAACTGGAAAAGCATGCATGCAAACGGATCGGGGAATACCATCTTCTTGGCAAACTCTAAGTCCAGCTTTCCGTCCTTTACATAGCCGTCCGGGATCTTTAAAAGCATATCGGGATTAAAATACTGCTTATCCGCAAACAGACCGTCAGCCTTGTCGCACCCGTATTCAAAATAAGTCTCATCCTCTGTATACCTGGTAGGGTCGTAGCTGTCACCGCCACGTATCAGGACGATCGCAAACCTGTTCTCGCTCGGTACCCAGACAATACCCTCGTGACCGTTTATCAGCCTGTTTGTCCCCTCCGGGAACTTAGCAGTGAGCCTTCCCTCACTTCCCATATGCATAAGCTCATTATCGGTCCCGCAGAAGCCTATCATGACCGGTTCGCAAAGTACTCCGTCTTTAAGCTCCTCGCCTCTTAATCTCTGTCTTTTGACATTCGTTATCTCAACATCACCGTACACAAGCGGTCTGTCCTTATCATTCTGAAAATATGTACCCTTGACCAGCATTATTTTCTCCTTGCCTTTACTAAATCGTTTTTTCAACTGTATGGTACGATTATAGCACTTATGATAAAAAAATACTATACCAAAATCAGCCGAAATTATATGTTTTTTGCTATATTGTAAAATAAAAAAAGAGTTCCTCACAATTAGTGAAGAACTCTTGATTTATATTATTATCAGTCAACCTTGGGAAGCTTTGCTACGGAAGCTGCGATCTCTTCATCTGTAGGGATGTAATCACCCATCTCACCGTCATTGTACTTCTGGTAAGCAACAAGGTCAAAGTAACCTGTACCGGTAAGACCGAATACGATGGTCTTCTCCTCGCCTGTCTCTTTGCACTTTAATGCCTCGTCGATAGCTACTCTTATTGCATGTGAGCTCTCGGGAGCAGGAAGGATACCTTCGATCCTTGCGAACATCTCAGCTGCCTCAAATACTGATGTCTGCTCAACACTTGTAGCCTCCATGAAGCCATCATGATAAAGCTGTGAAAGTGTGGTGCTCATGCCGTGGAAACGAAGTCCGCCTGCATGGTTAGCTGAAGGAATGAAGCTGCTGCCAAGTGTGTACATCTTAGCAAGAGGACAGATCATACCTGTATCGCAGAAGTCATATGCAAATGTACCACGTGTGAAGCTCGGGCATGATGCAGGCTCTACAGCGATGATCCTGTAATCAGCCTCTCCTCTTAACTTCTCACCCATGAAAGGAGCGATAAGTCCGCCAAGGTTACTTCCGCCGCCTGCACATCCGATGATGATGTCAGGCTTAATGCCATACTTGTCAAGAGCTGTCTTGGTCTCAAGACCGATAACTGACTGATGAAGAAGTACCTGGTTAAGAACTGAACCGAGTACATATCTGTATCCGGGATTCTTGGTAGCTACTTCTACCGCTTCGGAAATAGCACATCCGAGTGAACCGGTGGTACCGGGATGCTCAGCTAATATCTTCTTTCCTACTTCTGTTGTTTCTGAAGGAGAAGGAACTACGGATGCACCGTAAGTTCTCATTACTTCACGTCTGAAAGGCTTCTGTTCATAAGAAACCTTAACCATATATACTTTACAATCAAGTCCGAAATATGCACAAGCCATGGAAAGTGCTGTTCCCCACTGACCTGCACCGGTCTCTGTGGTAACACCCTTTAAGCCCTGCTTCTTTGCATAATAAGCCTGAGCTATAGCAGAGTTAAGCTTGTGGCTGCCGCTTGTATTGTTTCCTTCGAATTTATAATATATCTTTGCAGGTGTTCCGAGCTTCTGCTCAAGGCAGTATGCACGAACGAGAGGTGAAGGTCTGTACATCTTATAGAAGTTTCTGATCTCCTCAGGGATCTCGATGAAAGGTGTGGTCTCATCAAGTTCCTGCTGTACGAGCTCTTCACAGAAAATAGGTGTGAGCTCCTCAGCCTTAAGGGGCTGATGTGTTCCGGGATGCATAAGGGGAGCAGGCTTAACCTTCATATCTGCTCTTAAATTGTACCAAGCCTTGGGCATCTCATCTTCAGTTAAGTAAATCTTGTAGGGTACTTCTTTTGTTGACATTTGTTTGTCCTCCTTCTTTTAATAAACTGATGTGTCATTTTTCGTTGGGACAAAATAAAAAGTCCCAACAGTTGTTACTGCTGGGACAGGTATGATCATATAACCTGCGGTGCCACCCGGCTTGGTGTAATAACACCCTCTCACTCATACTCCGATACATCACATACCTTCATATGACG
>JAFZJK010000161.1 GCA_017553965.1 Lachnospiraceae bacterium
CCATAAAGCGAGGTTATCGAGCACCATATACTTTATAAGCCTTTTAAGGATCTTTCCTGGATTCTTAACTGTAGGCTTCATTCCTCTGGGCATTGGCCCACGTCCCATTCTGGGTCCTGATCCGGGTCCGGGCATTAGCGCTCACCTCCTTCATCAAAGTCTCCGTTGCCGCCTGTCTGTGATTCATAAACATCGCGGTAGATCTCATTGTTCTTTAATAATTCTTCATGTGTTCCGAATCCGTTGATCCTGCCGTCTTCCATGACGATGATCCTGTCGGCGTTCATAACGCTTGAGATACGCTGTGCGATGATAAGCTTTGTGGTGCCGGGGATCTCTTCAGCAAATGCCTTCCTGATCTTGGCATCGGTAGCTGTATCTACCGCACTGGTACTGTCATCAAGGATAAGGATCTTAGGTTTCTTTACCAGGGCTCTGGCGATACATAATCTCTGCTTCTGTCCGCCGGATACGTTTGTTCCGCCCTGCTCTATAAACGTCTCATACCTATCAGGCATCTTCTCGATAAACTCATCAGCGCATGCAAGCTTGCAGGCTCTTATGCACTCAGCCTCGATTTCTGCCTTCTCCTGGGGTGTCTCGACATGGGCATCCTTACCCACATTCTTTCTGACACCCCAGCGAAGGTTATCCATAATAGTTCCTGAGAAAAGGACATTTTTCTGGAGCACTACGCTTACTTCGTCACGAAGTACTTCAAGGTCGTAGTCTCTTACATCTACTCCGCCTACAAAGACGGTTCCGTCATTTACATCATACAGACGGCTGATCAGGTTAACGAGCGTTGACTTTGCACTGCCCGTTCCGCCTATGATACCGATGGTCTCACCGGACTTGATCTCCAAATTGATATTGCTGAGTACGTTTTCCTTACCATCCTTGTTATAACGGAAGTTAACATTCTTAAATAAGATGCTTCCGTCCTTAACATCCATGATGGGGTTCTCGGGATTAACGATGTCGGGCTCTTCCACAAGTACTTCGTTGATACGCTTCACACTTGCGGCACTCATGGTAAGCATGATGAAGATCATGGAGAACATCATAAGACTCATCAGAATGCTCATACAGTATGAAAGAAGTGCTGTAAGGTCGCCTAAGTTAAGCTCTGTCTCAAAGGAATTGATTATCATGTTGGCACCGAGCCAGCTGATAAGGAGTGTACATGTATATACGGTTATGCTCATCGCAGGACCGTTGAAGGTGGTAAGTTTTTCTGCTTTTGAGAATATTTTGTAGATATTGTTGCTGGCAGTTTTAAACTTCTTCTTTTCGTGATCCTCACGGACATATGCCTTAACTACACGGATGGCGTTTACATTTTCCTGTACGCTCGCGTTCAGTTCGTCATACTTGGGGAATGCCTGTTCAAATGCCTTCATAGCCTTTGATATAATGAATGCAAGTATGCATCCGAGTATCAGAACCGCTACCAGGTAGATGAGTGCAAGCTTGGGCTTGATGGTAAATGACATTACCAGTGCTATAACGAAGGTCATAGGTGATCTCATACACATACGAAGGATCATCTGGTAAGCATTCTGTACGTTGTTAACATCTGTGGTAAGACGGGTCACAAGTCCTGCTGTGCTGAACTTATCGATGTTTTTAAATGAAAAGGTCTGGATCTTATCAAACATACCCTTTCTTAAGTTCTTTGCAAAACCTGTGGAAGCTTTTGCTCCGAACACACCGCCCATGATACCGCCCGCAAGACCGATAAGCGCTGCGACTACCATGAAAATACCTATCACGATTATGTGATTGATGTCGCCGACTACTTCGCCGGCTTCGTTTTTGGCATTTATTCCTTCATTTACAAGGGATGCCATAAGCAACGGCACAACCATCTCCATAGCGACTTCGATGATCATGCTTAAAGGAGTAAGGATGGATGCTTTTTTATACTCCTTTACATAAGATAATAATCGCTTGATCAAAATCTTTTCCTCCCGCTAATTAATTATTTCTCCTCAAATCCGCTGCGCTTCATGTTCTCCGATATCTTATCGAAAATGTTGTGCAGTGTCTGTCTTTCTTTATCCGAAATACCTTCTTCCATCTTTTCGTTGGTGGCGAAGATACTCTTCATACTGTCTTCATGGACCTTTTTCCCGGTATCCGTAACTATGATCCGCTTAAGCCTCGTATCCTTTTCATCGGACTGCCTGGTGATGTATCCCATCTGCTCAAACTGCTTCATGACATTGGCTACGGTGGAACGGGGCATGCAGAATCTGGTCTCTATATCCTTCTGATATATGGTCATATCCTCATGATGACACAAAAACCCCAATATCCAGCCATGGGTGATAATGATCTCATCAAACCCGGCCTTGGTAAGCTCAGCTCCGATAAAGCTTCCTATCGTATTGCTCATACGCTTAAGTTCCCAACCTAAAGACTCTTTACGCTCCATGTCCTCCTCCTTACTGTATTTGCCTGTTACTGTATTTGTTTATTCCGGTATTTGTTTACTGATTTCTGACAATTCCATTTGGGATTGTTTAATTTCAGACTGTTCTGTTTTGGACTGTTCCATTTGGAACTGTTCTAATTGGGATTATATACCCGTTTTTTTAATTTGTCAAGACCTATTTTTTTCCAACTTTTTTATTCCAACTTTTTTATTCTTTGCTCAATTAAATTTTTTTGGTATGAAAAAACGAACTAAAAGCGCTGTTCTGGTTCGTAAATACGTGCTGGACATTCTGCCTTTCACTATGTATTATAATCTTAGCTGCGCAGCTTATTGCCATCTTAACATCCCGTCTGAGGGAGGCCCTGACGGGATGTTAGTTCGGCTACCGTTATAAGCTATGCTTTTCCTGTAGAATAACAATCCGATATGGGATATATCAGAAAAAGCCCGAACGGACCTAAGACTCTAGAAAAGTATAGCAAATAGGAGGTAACAGCTATGAATACAAGAAGTAAAGAAATGTTTTATCTGCTCTTATTAGAGTATTTATATAGTGATAAACAAGCCATTACTAAAAATGACGAGATTCTCGCAAAACGGTTAAGAGGTTATTACGACTGCTATGTCGAACATATGAAATCACTTAATTCGGATGACAGGAAGGAGCCGGAATTATCAAAGTCCACGTTGTATAAAATACTTAACGGAAATGGCTCGATAACTATCAACTCCCTAAGGTCCTTTGCGTACATGATAACAGATTCCGGGTGTTATTTGCCACTATCACAATATGAGCCGCCCGAAATGTGTAAACACTGCACAAAATCCGCCTTTATCTCCAAATTGATTGAACTTATAAAAGATGAAAACTGGATTATAAACTATATTCCATAGTTAACTATAAAAAAAATAACGATTCGGGTTTTAACGATCAGCCGGGAATGGGTCTCCTTTCCCGGCTTTTAATCTATAATCGGGACAATAACATAAAAAACTGATTGACAAAAGTTATAGAAACTTATAGAATGATTTTAAAGTTATAGAAAGTTATAGAAGAATTTAAAAGTTATAGAAACTTATAGAAGAATACGTATTATTGGAGGATTTAGCTATGAATAACAATCCCTTTAATATTTCCTTTGGCAAAAAGCCGCATCAGTACATATCGCGATTCTTGTCATCTCATAAAATAAAAGACACCTTTTTATCTGATTATCCCTCTTCACAAACATATCTTATAACAGGTGTAAGAGGATCCGGAAAAACAGTTCTGATGACAGAACTGATGAATGATTTTCGTGACGAAAAAGACTGGATCGTAGTTGAGCTCAATCCGGAAATGGATCTTTTGGAAGACCTGGCTTCGAAGCTTTACAATATCTCTTCATTACGAAGTATTTTCCTCAAAGCAAAAATTGACCTTTCTGTTTTTGGTCTTGGGGTTAATATTGAAAAAGGAATGCAGATAACAAATATTGAAACCGCTATAGAGCAAATGCTTAAAGAACTGAAGAAAAAAAAGAAGAAAGTCCTTATAGCCATAGACGAAGTAACTAATCGAAAAAATGTCAGAATTTTTGCATCCGCATTTCAGATATTTATACGTCAGGAATATGATCTGTTTCTTATAATGACAGGCCTTTATGAAAACATCTTCGAGTTACAAAACGAAAAAACACTTACTTTTTTATACAGGGCTCCCAAAATAGTCCTTGATCCATTAAATGCCCAAGCGATCACCTCCAGTTACAAAGAAATATTTGATATCTCCGAAGAGGAAGCCGCTGCAATGAGTAGGGCAACAAACGGATTTGCTTTTGCCTATCAGGCCCTGGGTTATATTAAATGGGAACATAAAACCTACCCATTAGAAAGGTTATATCCGGAGTATGACCAATATCTGGCAGAATTCGTATATGATAAGGTTTGGATGGAACTCTCTCCGAAAGACCGAGAGGTTGTCAAGGCTATGGCAGACTCAGAAGAAAATAAGGTCGCTGATCTCCTAGAAAAGACGGGTATGTCTTCCTCCCTGTTCTCAACCTACAGAGACAGGCTTTCCAAAAAAGGATTGATAAGCACACAGAAATATGGGTATGTAAGCCTTATATTACCAAGATTCAAAGAATATGCTGCAAGAAAATCTTATTAATACCCACAATCATGAAAGGAGCCGCAAGCTGCGGCATGGTACTTAAGAATGGCAAAGAAGATACTTTACATATTCATACTCACAGTACTGGCCGGGGTACTGATCTTCAGTACGGTAATGATGATCAAATATTTTAACGAAGCGGCCGAGGAGGAAAAACAAATGGAGAACAATCCCATGCTAAAACCTGTAAACGAAACACCTTCTCCGACCGAAGTACCTGCTACACCCACTCCGTCACCCTCACCCACACCGGTTCCCGAGAAAAACTATGACGAAGAATTCTATATGACTGAGATAACCGACGAGATCTTCGAGCGTATAAAGGGTAAGTCCTATCCCGAAGGTGCTACGGTATCTTTGGATGACTTAAGATGGTGCCATGTGGTCCACTACGGCTTTGACGGTGAGATCCACGAGGGCGAGATCATAGTAAATAAGGCTATCGCAGAAGATACCCTTGAGATCTTCAAAGAGCTTTTTGATATCAAATACGAAATAGAAAAAATCCGCCTCATAGATGAATACGGGGCGGATGATGAAAAATCGATGGAGGACAATAATTCCTCTTCATTCTGTTACAGGACAATAGCGGAGACCACGGTACTCTCCAACCATGCATTGGGCCTTGCCATAGATATCAATACGCTGTATAACCCTTATGTATATACCCGTAAAGACGGAACTCTTTTCCTGCAGCCCGAAAACGCAGCCGATTATGTAGACCGTGAACAGGAAAATCCCCATTTTATTAAAAATGGGGATGAATGCTATAACATATTTATCGCCCACGGCTTTACCTGGGGCGGTGACTGGAATACCAAAAAGGATTACCAGCATTTTGAAAAGGAAATCGAATAATAAAAACAACTCTTATTCGCTGACCGACAGCTTTATCCTGTCGGTCAGTCCGTTTTCCGAGATACAGTAGATATAGCAGGTACCTTTGCCTACCGCTGTTATCTTGCCTGATTTACTTACCTTAGCCACTTTCGTGTCGGTAGAAATATATCTTACGCTCTTTATGCTCTTTGCAGAAAAGAGTTTTTTTGTTTTATCCGCCAAGGTGGTCTTAACCTTTAGCTTTTTCTTTTCACCTACGGTAAGGCTTAAGCTTTCGCCTTGCTTGATCTGCACCTTAACCGCATTGGTATACTCTTCGTTGCCCGAGCCTGCCATAAAGCTTACCGGAGTCTTGGAGATAAGAGTATTTTTACCGTTTTCTGTTTTTATGGCTTTAACATAATATTTCCATACCCTGTCATCAGCCTTTTTGTTTACGAACTCCAAAGTATCTTTGTCCACAGTACCCAGAAGCTTTACTTTTCCGCCTACAGGTCCTCCGTACACCTTATAAGCCGTAGCTCCTGCGGCATTTTTCCAGGATAGCAGATGCTTCCCTATCCCGTCATCACTTACACTAACCGTAAACGGTGCCGGCTCCACGGTAAAGCTTACGGCTGCACTGTTGCCGAAACCGTCGGTAACCTTTATCGTATAATCTCCGCTTTCTTTTCCAAGCTCAAAATCCCTGCTTGGTGCGGTATAAGCTTTCCCGTCTTTTGTAACGGTTATCCTCAGTCCCGAAATATCCTTTAAACTTATACTGACCGAGGAATCATATACCCCACCATCCTCAACACCCTCTATTACCGGATCGTCCCTGTCTAAAAACATATGAATAAGCTTCTTTAACAGGGTATTCATTTTTACGGAAGTCCATACGGGAGTGAGACCTGACTTTTCAAAAGCTTCCTTATAAGAAAGCGGAGCATATTTTATCAGATCGATATATGCATCTACCGCCTTTTCATAATCCTCCTGGGAAAGAGAATACAGTTCCAGTGCATTAATGGCCGATATAGAGTAACTGATATAGTAGCCGGGAGTCTCTATGATATGCGGTATAAGATACCACAGCGAATAGCTTTCGGGATAATACTTTTTCCCAACATCATCAAGAGCCTTTATAAACTCATCAACACTCTCAAAATCCCCTGTATATGCCACATATTCCGTTTCGGATACCATACATGCATCATATATCGCTCTGAGCAGTCTGCCCACCATGTTTCGCTCCGCACTTTCTCCCGCATCACCTATCAGTTCCTCGAAA
>JAFZJK010000162.1 GCA_017553965.1 Lachnospiraceae bacterium
GGGATATCGTAGATGTCTATTTTATTTTTTTCTATAAGCTGCAAAAGTAGGTCAAGCGGGCCTTCAAATGCATCAAGCTTTACAGAAATGCTCATCTGTCGGATGACTTCCTTTCACATTTTTTTAACTCGATAACAGGTATCTCCGGACGGTTGAAAAGCCTGAACGGTATGTCGTGCCAACCGACTCCTCCGGATATAACCATTGTCATATTTCCGTATTTTAAACAGCCTTTTGTAGGCTTGTGGAATATCTTAAATCTAGGTGTTACAAGACCGCCCAAAAACGGTACTCTTATAATACCGCCATGCAGGTGTCCGGATAAACAGAGATTATAGCCGCTCTCTGTGTAGCTATCGATATGCTCGGGGTCATGTGCAATAAGTATCTTATACCTTTCGCCTGTGTAAGCTCCGCCGTATGTCGCCTTGTCATAACGTCTGATGATACGTTTGGTTCTTTTTTCTATCAGCCCGTCGTCTTCAGCATGGTACATTTCAAGCGGCAGGTTAAGCCCCACGAATAAAAGCTCCGGAGTACCTTCGGGACTGTAAGCAGCATTATTAAGCCTTATGCTCTTTCGCCTCGCTATCCTTTTAAGCTTCTTGTATAACTCCGGATGGTACTTACCCATCTTTTCTTCGTGATTGCCGAATGTGTAGACAACTGGCACGTTAAAGCTTTTAAGTCTGCTCAAAAAACGTGATACATACTTAAGCTCCTGGTAGTTTCTGCCGTTTATCACATCCCCGGCTATAACTATATAATCCGGATTTGCCTTTTTTAACAGGTCGATTACTTTTTGATTGTCCTCGCCGTGTAATACGCCATGCTGGTCGCTTATGAGTGCCAGTTTTTTACCGTCTAACGACTCGGGTATATCGGGCGCGCTTATCGTGTACTTTTTAAGTATCAGGTTCTTTATTTCCAACAATCCCCATACTCCGAAGAAAGGGACCATCAGCAGGGCTGTGATGAATATGATTATCATTTATCTGCGTCCTTATTTAAATCCTTCTGGTACTGTTCAAGTTTGGATGTGGGTTTTTCTGTAACTTCAGATTCTTCTTTAGGTCTTGACATGATAAAAACAACCAGTAAAGCTATCAGGACAAGTAATGAAAATATAAGTACTATCTTTGCTTTTTTCATGTTCTAACCTTTCTTCTTATCTCTCGAGGATCATAAGATGTGCATTTTCAAATTTAGAAATCTCGTAATCCTCAGCCAGTCTGCATCCGGATGATACATAATACTTCTTTACAAGCTCGGGATTTCTGGTATAAAGTACCATAACTGCTTTCTTCTCGAGCAGGTCGTCTATCTTCTCAAAGAATGATGCGTAGAGCCTGTCTATCTCTTCGAGTGTTTTCTTCTCAGTTACAAAGGGCATGTCTGTAACTACTTCATCAAACTTATATGTATGCTCAAACTGGAAGAAGTCCTTGTTGATCAGCTCTGTTTTCTTTAACAAGCCGAATGATTTGAGGTTAGCCTTAGCCTTTTCTATGGCTTCTCCGAATATGTCTATGCCGTAATACAGTCTTGCGTTTGCTGCAAGCTCACGTTCTGCAAGCAGTGTACCTGCACCGCAGAAAGGATCGAGCACTGAAGTATTCCCCTTAAGATAAGGGCCTGCAAGCTGCATCAGTGTAGCTGCCAGATAAGGCTTGATGCCCGCTGCTATGTTTTCTTTCCTGTATGTAAAACGAACATCCTTTAATACCGAGAACTTGATAAGCACGTTCAGTTTTCCGGATGAACTCTCTACAAGTCTGAGTTCTACAGCATAGTCCGATACTGAGTTGGAAAGCTCCCATTTGGTAAGTATCTCTATCTCGGATGAGAACTTCTTGGAGAAATCCTCAGCTTTTGTCTTGTCCTTTATCCTAAGCTCTGTACGGAAGTTGACTCTTGTAGTGTCATTTTCCCCGAAACGGTCGCCGACTATACCCACTCTGTCAAATATATATTCCTTTAAACCGCCGTCTACAAGCTCTTTTGCAGCCATGACCGGGTCAGCTGTAACAGTTTTTACCTTATCCGGCACGAAAAGTAACTCTTCGTAAGTCCTTATAGGAAGTACCTGCTTTAACTTGTTTGTTTTAACTATTACACCTGCTGCAAACTCCTTGTGGGATATGTCCTTAAGCGCGTCACCGGTTATGTTTTTAAAGTTTCTGTTAGTGGTAAGTATGCACTCGTTTACCTTATCATATCCGATAAACTCAAGCTTTCCGGTACCGAATATGTTTTTAAGCTGTTTCATCTCATCAAGCACATGCTTTTTATTCTCTGTGCTGATGGGTGTTTTCTTTAAGGTTTCGAAACGCTCCTTAAGCTCAGCCTTATATTTCGTATAGTCGGTTTTCCTGATAGCCTCTACATAGGAAGCCATATTGTACATTACGTCTTCCTTTTTGTAGGCAGCATAAAGCTCATCCACGCTCTCGGGGTTACCGAGCACACCGAGTACTATGGCTGAATTTTTCCTAATCTTGGGATCATCGTTTTTCAGCAGCTCATAGAATACCGAATAATCGTCCTTCATCATCAAAAGAAGGGCATCCTTTGAACGGCTGCCCCTTTCTGTGCTTTTAAGATCTTCTTTTACTTGCAGAAGACTCTCTTTTACATCAATACCATCAACTAAGTTTTTGTATGCGTCTCTTAACATTACTTTAAAAACACCTTTCAGGCTTTTGCGGCCTCTGTATTATCTTTTTCTTCCTCTTCAACTTTCTCAGCCTTGCTTATGATAACGCTGCTGAATGCGCCCTTTAATGCGATATAAACGGTAGGACGTGACTCGATAACCTCATCTGTATCATATTCCTGCTTAACGTAAGTGAACAGATTGATGCAGTCAAACTTAACATTTACATTTTCAGGTATAGTGATATTGATACATGCTACCGCACTCTTGATAGCTATAAAGCTGCCATCGGAAAACTCACACTCTGAGCAGTCGATATTCATGTTGCTGAAATATGCACCTACCATCACGCCGCCGGTGATCTTTTTTACGATAGTCTCCTTGGTCGATGCAAAAAGTGAGAAGAACTGCTCAAGGCTAGAGTCCTTATCTCTCTTCTTGTTTTTCTTTACAAGAAGCATCTCTATAGTTTTGATCGCAGCTATGATGGCTGCAACAGTTGCCATGATCACAAATATAAGCTTAAACTTCTTATATTTTCTTTTTATCCTGTCCTTAAGCTTAAGAT
Source organism: Lachnospiraceae bacterium (assembly GCA_017553965.1). Next base: position 3,225 of record JAFZJK010000162.1, read on the forward strand.
TCATTTTCTTCTTAAGTTCTTTCTTATATGCTCTCTTTTCCTTACTCACTTCAACCCCTCCTCCGAAATCCATTTATGTAGTGAAATGACATAACTACATACATAGATATTGTATCATATTCTCTTATCATACACAAGAAAAATTTTAGGGGTGCCGCAAGAAAAATCTCACGGTCACCCCAATATTTTTAGAACTTATGTATAAATAATCCGCTTCTTAACTTCGGCTCAAACCATGTAGACTTGGGAGGCATAAGGCGTCCTTCGTCAGCTACTGCGAAAAGTTCCTGGATGGATGTGGGATACATTGCAAATGCAACCTTCATATCACGCTTGCAACGTCTTTCAAGCTCCTTGATACCACGGATACCGCCGATGAATGCGATACGCTTGTCCTTTCTGGGATCCTTGATACCGAGTACCGGGTCAAGCAGGTATGTCTGAAGAATCGAAACATCCAGCTTCTTTACAGGATCAGTAACACGCTTGATGAAATCCTTTGCTTCAAGCTCATACCACTTTCCGCCGAGTAACATTGCAAATGTATATTTTCTCGAAGGAGCGAAAGGTCCGTCCATAGGTCTTACGATAAAGAAACCTGTGATACTTTCAAGCAGCTCTTCTTCGGTAAGGTCGTTAAGGTCGCTTACTACTCTGTTGTAAGGCATGATCATAAGCTGATCCTCAGGGAAAAGTACAGAAAGGAAGAAGTTGTATTCCTCTTCACCTGTATATTCGGGATTAAGGTCTCTTCTCTTAAGTCCGGCCTTTACAGCGGATGCACATCTGTGATGACCATCTGCAATATAGATGCTGTTGATCTGCTCAAATGCATCTTGGATGGTCTTGATATCATCAGCGTTAGCTATTTTCCATACGTTATGAGTGATACCGTCATCGGAAGTAAATGAGTAAAGCGTCTCGCCTTCCTTAACCTTATTAACTACTGCACTGATGATCTCATTGCTTCTGTAAGCAAGGAAAATAGGACCTGTATGAGCACTCAGAGTGTCAACGTGATTGATACGGTCATACTCTTTAGCTTCTACAGTATTCTCATGTTTCTTGATAACGTTGTTAACATAATCATCTATTGAGCAGCATGCGGTAATACCGGTCTGATGTCTGCCGTTCATAATAAGCTCGTATACATAATAGCAGTCATCCGGATCAGAGATAAATGTTCCGTCAGCCATTCTTGCCTGGAAAAGCTTCTTTGCATGCTTATATACCTGAGGATCATATGTATCAACATACTCAGGAAGTGAAGTCTCAGCTCTGTCTATACGCAGGAATGAATAATCATTTCCCTGTACTGCTTCTGTAGCTTCTGCTCTGTTATATACGTCGTAAGGAAGTGCTGCCACGAGTGCTGCCTTATCTACAGCGGGCCTTACACACTTAAAAGGTTTAACTACTGCCATATCAAACACCTTTCTGAAAAGAGTTTCTACTAATATAAAATCACAACAATCGATATGATACTACATTCATTTCATAAAAGCAAGAAAAAATTTGTCATATAAAAAACATCGGTGTGGAAACCGATGTTTTAAGAACTTTGATATTTTATTAAAAATAGATAACCCCATCACTGGTGACTCGTGCATATATGGTCTTGATATTTTGATCGAAGTTCTGAGATATCGTATAAGCACTCAAGAAACGTTCAGTAGCAGCTTTAGTCTTTTCTTTGTCATTGGAATAAAGGTATGCAAGCGGTTCGCCCTTTTCTACCTTGTCACCCAGTTTCTTATTTAATATCAGACCTACACTAAGATCGATAACGCTCTCCTTAGTTTCTCTGCCGCCACCGAGTATCAGTGAACACATACCTATCTCATCTGTCTGTATATGACTTACATAGCCGCTTTCAGGTGCTAAAACAGGATCAACATACTGTGCTTTTTCGAACTTTTCAGTATCATAAATAAATTCGGGACTGCCTCCCTGGGCCTCTACGAACTCTGCAAACTTATTTAACGCCGATCCGTCTTCGATTGTAGCTAAAAGTTTCTTTTCCGCCTCATCATGATCAGCTGCTGCACCGCCTGCTATCAGCATCAGGCACCCAAGTGCCATACAGTCTTCCATCAGATCTTTGGGTCCTTTACCTTTTAACAGATTGATAGCCTCTATTACTTCGAGAGAATTACCAACTGCCAGTCCCAAAGGCTGATCCATATTGGTGATAACAGCAGATGTATGCTTTCCTGCCATAGTACCTATCTTAACCATAGCGTCAGCCAATGCTACCGCTTCATCCAGCGTCTTCATAAATGCACCGGAACCCATCTTTACATCCAGTACTATTGCATCGGCACCGCTGGCAAGCTTTTTACTCATGATACTGCTGGCAATGAGCGGTATACAATCAACTGTAGCTGTAACGTCACGCAGTGCATATATTTTCTTATCAGCAGGTGCCAGATCAGCTGTCTGACCCATGATAGCCATCTTTATGCGGTTAACATTTTCAAAGAACTGCTCTCCGGAAATAGATGTTGAGAAACCTTTGATACTTTCAAGCTTATCTATAGTGCCGCCGGTATGTCCTAAGCCTCTGCCTGACATCTTTGCAACAGGTACACCGCATGCAGCTACCATTGCACTTAGACACAGTGATGTCTTATCACCTACACCACCGGTACTGTGCTTATCAACCTTGATACCATGTATCTTGGAAAGGTCGAGGATCTCGCCCGAATCACGCATGGAAAGAGTCAGATTGGTCGTCTCCTCCATATCCATACCCTTTAGACAAACTGCCATAAGGAATGCCGACATCTGATAATCAGGTATTTCCCCTTTAGTGTACCCCTGCACTATAAAGTCGATCTCTTCCTTTGAAAGCTTCCCGCCATTCTTCTTCTTGTAGATCAGATCATACATTCTCATAATACATACCTTCCCCTTCTTTTATAGATTTATTTACACATTTCCCCAATATAATAGAACCCTTTACACTCTTTAAGCTTTACATTTACTATCTGTCCGATCAGTTCGTCGCAGCCTTCGAAATGCACCAACAGATTGTTATCAAGTCTTCCTGTCAGGTAGTTTTTCTCAGGTTCAACTTCCCTGTCCCTTTCTTCGACAAGTACCGGTAACACCTGTCCTTCGAGGCTTTTAGCAAATTCTTCGGAGCATTTGTTGACTTCAACTAAAAGCCTGTCAAATCTGTCCTTTATTACCGCCGGATCAACCTGGTCAGGGAATGATGCCGCAGGTGTGCCGGTTCTCTTTGAATAAATGAAAGTAAACGCACTTGAATACTTTGCGTATCTAACTACATCCAAAGTCTCCTGGAAATCTTCTTCTGTCTCACCGGGGAAACCGACAATAATATCCGTAGTGATCGCAATATCAGGCATTGCAGCTCTTATCTTATCTATCAGTTTCAGGTAATCCTCTTTGGAGTATACTCTGTTCATCTTCTTTAACAGCCTGCTGCTACCTGACTGTACCGGAAGATGGATATGTCTGCATACTTTTTTAGATTTCTTCATAACCTCGATAAGTTCGTCCGACAGATCCTTCGGATGCGAAGTCATAAATCTGATACGTTTAAGTCCCTCTATATCATCAACTCTGCGTAACAGTTCCGCAAAGCTGATAGGCTCTTCAAGATTCTTACCGTAGGAGTTAACATTTTGCCCTAGGAGCATTACTTCTATTACACCCTTTGATACGAAATCTTTGATCTCATTGATTATATCATCCGGCTTTCTGCTGCGCTCTCGACCACGCACATACGGTACGATGCAATATGTACAGAAGTTATTACAGCCAAACATGATGTTAATGCCAGCCTTAAATGATGCTTTAAGCTTGCTGGGAAGCTCTTCGACGATCTTGTCGGTACCCTTAAGGATATCTACTATCATCTTGTGTTTCTTTTTGACAGGTTTTGCTTTGGGTGTATTTTTTGCTTCTACAGTTTTGACTTCTTTATTATCAGTTTTACTTAATTCTTTGGCGGCGATGTTTTCTATCGGTTTTCTTGTTACGTCGTCATTATACATATAGTACTGATATAAGAGCTCAGCCAGCTTATAGATGTTATGCGTACCGAATATGATATCAACAAAGCGATAGCTTTTCTTTATAGTCTCAACTACATGCTCTTCCTGCATCATGCATCCGCACATAGCAATGATCATCTCAGGTTTTCTGCTCTTTAATTTCCCGAGATAACCAAGTCTGCCGTATACTCTTGAGTTAGCGTTTTCACGTACTGTACAGGTATTATACAGACAAAAATCAGCCTTTTCATCATCAACCTCTGTAAAACCTATTTCCTCGAGTACACCTGCCAGCTTTTCCGAATCTTTGAAATTCATTTGACAGCCGAATGTCGAAATATGATATGTCAGCTTCCTTCCGAATTCCTGTTCCTTTGCAAACACGATCTCCTGCATCTTCTTGATAAAGAAAAACTGCCTCTCCGGCTCATGCTCCGGGATCGCATCTAAAATCTTGTAAATATCTTCAATCATTTCTTTTTCCTTTGTATGTCAATGTATGTCACAAGGTGTCACCGTAGGTGACGGATTCCTTATGACTCCGATGATTCTTTTTGACACTATATCGTTGATAATATTTTGTCTGCGACCTTAAGTCCGTCCATAGCCGCACTGGTGATGCCGCCTGCATATCCGGCACCTTCGCCGCATGGGTACAATCCGGATACGTTTACACTTTGCAAGTCCTCTCCACGACAGATCTTAACCGGTGATGAAGTCCTGCTTTCCAGTCCAAGTAACAGCGTATTTTTCGCGTTATATCCCTTTATGTTTTTACCGAACTCCGGGAATGCTTCAAGCAGGGACTTAGTAATATAATCCGGCAAAAATGTATTCAGATCACCGTATTCCCATAAACCCTTGCAATCAGGTTGGTTATCA
>JAFZJK010000163.1 GCA_017553965.1 Lachnospiraceae bacterium
ATGTGTATGTACGGAAAGTGTCACGTACTCTCTGTATTTTAAGTTTTTGCTTATGTATTCTACCTGAGATGCATATACATGAGGCATACTCATCTCTACTGTAGCAGGCAGATTGATTATTACATTATTACTGTCAGAAGGCTGTAATACGTCAAGTACCGCATTACATACATCAAGAGCATAGTCCGGCTCAGTACCGGTAAAAGACTCCGGTGAATACTCGAACCTAAAGTTTCCACCATATTCTTTTGCCAGCTTATGTACCAGTTTGGCTCCGTCAACAGCCATCTGTTTCATTTCTTCTTTTGATTTTTCAAAGACCTGCTCTCGCTGTGCGAGACTTACGGAATTATAAAAATGAACGATGCTTTTGGGAGCACCCTTTAATGCTTCAAACGTTTTCCTGATGATATGCTCACGGCACTGAGTAAGCACCTGTATGGTCACATCTCCCGGTATGAGCTTATCGTCTATAAGCTTACGCAAAAACACGTACTCTGTTTCGTTAGCAGCCGGAAAACCAACCTCTATCTCTTTAAAGCCAACATTAACCAAAGTCTTAAAGAATTCAATCTTTTCATTTAAGTCCATAGGTATAACAAGACTCTGGTTACCGTCACGCAGGTCAACACTGCACCAGACCGGAGCATTTTCTATGTGGTCTTTTTCAGCCCAAGTATTATATTCTTTTCCGACCGGGAAATAGTTTATTCCATATTTATCAACGTTTTTCATTCCATATTCCTTATATAGGCAATAATCTTATGCTTGGCAGACCTGCTTTATCACAGAGTATACTTTGTTATCAACGGGTTACTCAGTATATCCGGCATTTATAAGCAGTTCTCTTATTTTCATTAACGCTTTTCCGCGATGGCTTATCTTATTTTTTTCTTCCGGGAGCAATTCTCCTGAGTTACAGCCTTTCTCGGGCACATACATGATGGGGTCGTAACCGAACCCGTATATACCTTTTGCTTCGTATGCCACTCTGCCCTCAAATGTATCTCTTACCACTTCGCATTTACCGTCAGGAAATACACATGCAATGGCAGCCACGAAACGGGCCGACCTTTTTAGCTCCGGAACACCCTGCATCCTGTCGATTATGCTCTGGTTTTTTATCGAATAGGGGGTATCTGTCCCCATGTATCTGGCAGAATATATGCCCGGCTCTCCGTTAAGGTAGTCCACCTCAAACCCGGAATCATCAGCCAGTACCAGGGCATCCTTATACTCTTCTGTTTCCTTTGCCTTTTCTGCAATGGCTTTTGCTTTAAGCAATGAGTTTTCTTCAAATGAAGTGCCGGTCTCATCAACCTCTGTTTCAAGACCTGCATCCTTCATGGATATTATTTCATAAGGTAGTCCTTCCATGATCTGTTTTACCTCACGGAGTTTTCCCATATTTCCTGTAGCAAATATTATCTTTCTCACTATATATACCTCCTGCGCTGCTAAAGCATTCGCCATGCGTCGCGCAAACTGACTATTAACATACATAAGTTTACTTCATAACACTTGCATTTTCAAGTAAAAAATTATATAATCACATAGATAGAAACCCTCCGCTATGCTACGGGTTTCCTTTGATAAAAATGCGCCATGCGTCGCGTAAACCGACCGGCAAACGTTGCTAAAGCACCATTCGCCGACGGATAAAAAGACCAAAGTTATTATAAATGAAAGGCTCCGGGCTTTCCGGATGAACATAGATATGGAAACCAACAGGATTACTTTATGGCAGGAAGATAAGACAAGCACAACGATATATGCTAATCTTGCCGATGTTTCAACACCCATCGGAAGCGTTCTGCTCCTGCACGATATGGCAGAACACCATGGCCGTTTTGATGATTTTTGCAGAATACTGAACGGCAAGGGTTATGATACCTACACGTATGACCATAGAGGACACGGCTCCGAGATACGTTATGAGGACCTGGGCTACATCGCCGATGATGACGGATACGAACTGCTGATATCGGATGCGTTGCATGTCCTTAAGTATATTAAGAAGGTTAACCGCGGAAGAAAGCTGATACTTTTCGGTCAAGGGATGGGATCATTGGTTGCAAGATGTATCATACAGGCGTTTGACTCATTGGATGCCTGCATACTCTGCTCTTCTCCCAATCCTCCCCAGAAAAAGATCAATTCCCTGCTCACTACTACAAAGTTTATCAGGCTTTCAAAAAAGCCCAGATATAAATCAAAATATCTGTCAAAGAAGTTTACAGAGTTTAAGAACTTTTCGAGAATATCAAACAGAACAAGCTTTGACTGGGTATCACGTGACAACCAGCTTGTAGGCTCTTATATAAGCGATCCTTTATGCGGATTCTTAGGTACTGTGTCATTTTATAATGACATGCTCAACCTTACAGATGAAGCTATTGCAAAGACTAATCTTAAACAGATCAAAAATGATCTGCCTATCCTGCTCATCTCCGGCGGAGATGATCCGGTATGTAATTACGGTGAGGATACAAGCGAACTTTTCGATACTTACCAAAGATATCACTTGAGCGAGGTTGACTGTACAATATATGCCGAATGCAGACACGATCTCCTGCACGAGACCAATAATGCAGCGATAATAAAGGACATCCTCGAATGGCTGAACCGCGCCCTTGACAACAGAAGACTTCGTGCAGCCGCAGCTCTCAAAGCAAAGAAAAAGAAGACCAAAGGCCGTAACAGAACTGCTGCCGAAGCTGCCAGATCTGCGCTCGGATATGCATCCGACTCCAAAGAGGACGGCTTAGAAGACTCCATACAGGCAGATGACCTCGGAGATGACTTCTTAGAGGATATGGGATATTTTAACAGACGAACTGCTTATAATCCTGCCGATGTTGACGAAGAAGAGGATGACGAAGAGTTTATCATCATGGACGACGATGATGATTTCGATGAACTTGACGATCTCGATGGTAACGATAAAGAACCTGATGTTCAGGAGATAAAAGAAGCTTCAAAGGATAAATCAACTTTAAGAAAAGAAGCTAAAAAAGCCAAGAAAGACCAAAAGGCAAAAGACAAGCAGGAAAAGAAAGAACAAAACGAGCATCAGGAGAAAGAATCCTCCGATAACGACAAAACCTCTGAAAACACTTCCGGTAAACAGAAGAATAATTTCAATCAGAAAAAGAAGAAGAAATAAGGATAATATATGAAATTTGAATTTATAGCTCCCTGCCATTTCGGCTTAGAAGCTGTGCTTAAAAGAGAAATACTGGCATTGGGACTGGAGATAATAAAGGTCGAGGACGGAAAGGTCACCTTTGCCGGTGATGAGACAGCCTTTGCCCGTGCAAATATCTTCTTACGTACCACTGAAAGAATACTTTTAAAGGTCGGAAGTTTTAAAGCCACTACCTTTGATGAACTCTTTGAAGGAACAAAGGCTCTTCCCTGGGAAAACTACATTCCTAAGGACGGGAAGTTCTGGGTTACCAAGGCCAATTCCGTAAGAAGTGCTTTATTCAGCCCTTCCGATATCCAGTCCATCATGAAAAAAGCCATGGTGGAACGCCTGAAACAGAAATATAAGATAAACTGGTTTGATGAAACCGGCGCGGATTACGCAGTAAGAGTATCAATACTTAAAGATGAGGTAACCGTAGGCATCGATACCTCCGGTGAATCTCTACACAAGCGTGGCTACAGAAAGCTTACAAGCAAAGCTCCGATCACTGAAACCCTGGCCGCTGCCATTCTGCTCCATACTCCGTGGAAGGCAGACCGGTTACTGGTCGATCCTTTCTGCGGATGCGGTACATTCCCTATAGAGGCAGCTCTGATAGGTATGAATATCGCTCCCGGTATCAACCGTAGCTTTGCCGCAGAGCAGTTTTCATTTTTAGATAAGAAAACCTGGGAAAATGTAAGAGAAGAAGCCAAATCTCTCATCAAACCGGATGTTGAACTCCATATCCAGGGATATGATATAGATCCCGATATCATATCGGCAGCCCGTCAGAATGCAAAGCTGGCCGGAGTGGATGATAAGATCCATTTCCAGGCAAGAGATATAAAGGATCTTACAAGTACCAAAAAGTACGGTTTTATTATAACCAATCCGCCTTACGGCGAACGTCTGGATGATAAAAAAGCCATGCCACCCATCTACCAAATGATAGGCGAAGCTTTGAAAAAACTTGACACCTGGTCCTGTTTTGTTATCACAGGTTTTGAAGATGCCGAAAAATACATCGGACGAAAGGCTGACAAAAACCGCAAGATATACAATGGTATGCTTAAGAGTTACCTGTATGAGTTTATGGGTCCGAAGCCTCCAAAGGCAATATGAATCAGAAAAACCCCTGCCATCTTTCGATGACAGGGGCTCATTTTTTAAGGAGTTTTTATTATTTGTGAATCTTAGCTGATTGTCTTACTGTCAAGTGTTGAGATATTATAATCGCAATCAACGTATACATCGTTATGAATTCTTAATGTAACCTTCATAACGAATTTGGTTCCATCCTCTGCCTTATTCATTGCAACTGCAGGGATATTAAGAGTTTCCACTTTCTTTCCGTCAATGTAGAATTCAAAGCATTCCTTAACTACATCTACGCCGTC
>JAFZJK010000164.1 GCA_017553965.1 Lachnospiraceae bacterium
GGAGGAGTCTTTGTAATGAAGCTGAAGCTTCTGTCTGCATATACAGTGATAACTACGGGGATGATAAGATCGCCCTGATCTGCTGTTCTGGCATTAAACTCCTTTGTGAACTGAACGATATTTACACCGTGCTGTCCAAGAGCAGGACCAACGGGGGGTGCCGGGGTTGCCTTTCCAGCCGGTATCTGTAACTTGATATAACCTGTAACTTTCTTTGCCATTTTAATCCTCGATTCTGCGTAACATACGCTCTAAAATATTGATTTACATTTCTGACCTGACATCCGTGAAACCAATCTCAACGGGTGTCTCTCTGCCAAATACATCGATGCTGATCGTAACAGTCTGTTTGCTCTCATTGATGGATCTTACGATACCCTGGTAATTCTCCCAGGCACCTGACATTACAGTCACAGTATCTCCAACTTCAAAGTCAAGCATGATCTCCTCATCCGCAACTCCCATAGCCTTCATCTCAGCCTCGGTAAGCGGAACGGGCTTAGATCCCGGACCTACAAATCCCGTAACACCTCTGGTGTTTCTTACTACATACCATGTATCATCATTCATGACCATGTTTAAAAGTACGTAGCCGGGGAATAATTTCTTCTGAACGCTCTTTCTAACGCCGTTCTTTATTTCAACGACATTCTGAAGAGGTACCGAAACCTCAAGGATCTGATCCTGAAGTCCTCTGTTCTCGATCGTCTTTTCAATGTTAGCTTTTACCTTGTTCTCATACCCTGAATAAGTATGAACCACATACCAGTTAGCTTCTGCCATAGTTAAACTCCGTTCCTGTCTGTGATCTTATAAGTTACCTTCCTAAAATACCTACAAGGCCTAACTTGATAGCCCAATCAACCAATGCGATTACTGCACCCAAAATCACAGAAACGACTACTACTGCAGCTGACTCTTTTGCAACCGTAACCTTATCAGGCCAAACGATCTTCTTAAACTCTTTCTTTACTCCCGCGAAAAAGCTTTCCTTTTTCTTGGTAGCATCTGCTGCATCACTCATAGTGCACACCTTCCTTTCTGTTATTTGGTTTCCTTGTGCATCGTATGCTTCTTACAGAATCTGCAATACTTCTTTGTCTCCATCCTGTCAGGATGATTTTTCTTTTCTTTCGTCATGTTGTAATTACGCTGCTTGCATTCCGTACATGCCAATGTAATTTTTACTCGCACAACTTCCACCTCCATAAATATTCTCACGGACAATGTGGTATTTGCCCGCGGCTAAAATAATTGAAACCCTTAAGACAATGCTTTGGGCTTTCCTGAAAAACTGCGCAACAAAAAAAGAACTGTCGCCAGCCTTTATACATTACCACGCATTTTAGACGGTGTCAAGTTCTTTTTTATTTTTATAGAAAATATTTTTCAGCCTTTTACCTGTTTTCGGCGATCATGATATCCATACAGTGCTGGTGAGGTATCCCGCCGCTGTTGCAGTCAAAGAGTTCCTCATCCATCTTATGGAAATACCAGTCATGATAATAGGTAAACATTTCTCCGCTCTTCCACTCAAAACGGTTTTCCTTTTCCGGGAATCTTTTAACGAAAGGCTTTTTAACAAATACATTAAATGCATTAATGCCGCCCTTGGTCGTATGCTTTTTAAGATCGTTCATTATTTCCGGGCGAAGCTCGGGCTTTACAAAATGGAATACACCGCTGCAAAGGATAATATCAAAGTCTTCCGTAAGCTTGTAGTCACAGATATCACCTTTAAAGAAATCCACATAGGTGTTACACTTTTCTGCCAGCATTCTTCCTTTTTCCAGACCATTCTCGGTTATATCCATCGCAGATACCCTGTATCCGTTTCTGGCCAAGAATACAGAATCCTTCCCCTCTCCGCAGCCGATATCCAATACCTTATACGGCTTTGTCGGAGGCTTAAGACGCATTATATCATAGCAAAGGCGGTTGGGTTCTATTCCCCAGTAATAATCCTTACTCTTATATCTTTCCTCATAATCCGCCATGATCGGTGAACGGAAGCCAACCAGAGCGTCAACCGTTGTCTCCAGGATCTGTGCCAATGCCGGAAGTATTTCTATTTCGGGGCATGCCTGATCTTTCTCCCATTTTGATACTGCCTGAAACGATACATGGAGTTTTTCGGCAAGCTCCTTCTGCGTGAATCCGAGTGCTTTTCTTTTTTTCTGGATCGTTGAACCTATATTCATAACCGTGTCCCCCTTCTTTTTTTCTTAAGACACTCGTATTATAAGTTACGTATATGTCAAAAACAATAACCTGCTGTTCGAATACGCATTTATAATTCTATCTTTGGTTGAATATCTGTGGATATCCAGTACCGTTTCATTGTACTGCCGTCCACTTCGACAGTTTTTTCGAAAACTCCGCCGTTAGCCAGGATTGTTTTTTCGCTTGCGGTATTATTAACATCGCATGTAACAAGCATCCTGTCAACTCCTAAAGCTTTTGCATTCCTTATATTAAGCCGTAGCATTTCTTTAGCATATCCCTTACCACGCTCTGAAGGTCGGACTGTATATCCGCAGTGGCCTCCCCATGTACCAAGTATCGGATGGTTGATATGATGTCTTAAATCTATGATCCCCACTATCCTGTTATCACCGATCCTTACTGCCAGGTACATATGTGAGGGTACCTCAGTACCCGCTTCAGCACATGTTTCCTCACTCTTTCTTAAAGTACATATATGTATCCATTCTTCTGCAGAAGAGCTGGTATCAAGTGATAAACATCCGGCAAACTGATCCTCGTTATCCGCATCCTTTTCGAACACTTCCTGTCGGAATGCCCAGATATCTTCAGCATATTCAGGGTCGGGCTCTACCAGTTTTATTATGTCGGCACCATCCAGTAAGCGGTCTACTATATCCTTTAGTTCATTAGTTTCAAAAATTTCGTATGTTGCGTAATGCATCTTATCAGGTTCATTCTTACGGTTGATCCAAACTGCTTTAACCCCTGCATGGTACGCTCCTGTTACATCAGTTGCATACATATCTCCGATAAACAGGATATCTTCTCTTTTTTCCTCCGGATGCTCTGAAAGAACTATTTGAAGTGCCTGCTCAAAGAACTCTTTACATGGCTTTATCCTGCCAAAATCAGCACTTGACCATACATTTGAAAAATATCTTCCTATATTATAGCGGTCAAGTACCTTCCAAAGAGCTTTTGCAGTGAACCCGCTGTTGGAAAGCACATACATCGGGATCTTCTTCCTATAGAAGTCCTCAAGCATAGCCTCAATGCCCGGCAGCAGTTCGAGATCATTACAGCGCATCAGGAAATCGGTTTCTTCATCTGTATCCATCTGCACTGTTTCCCCACCGTATTTTTTTGCATATAAAGGTAATTCTTCTTTTACAAAAGGAAACTCTATTCCCTCTTTATGCAAATTCTGAAGATGACCAAACAGTTCATCCCCGTATGCTTTAATATCTTCAAACGAACATTTATCTTTGTAATGCTGCTCCCATAAGACCTTCAGCCCGCGATTAAAATCTACAGACCTGTTATTTAGCAGAGTTTTGAAGAAATCAAATATCAGTATCATGCTTTAATTCCTCTCGATTTTGACTTTGGTGCAGGAAGTTCCTCGTATATTGCTTTCAAAAGCCCCGCTAAAAAATCTCTGTTATCGATCTCATCCACAAGCAGCATTTTCTTAGCTCCTTCATAGGGTAGTTCCAACTCTGCTTCTGGCATCATATCTGAGGCCGCCTTTATATCCTTTACAAGAAACCTGTCATCATATATCCCGCCGATTATCTTCCCACGATAATAAATAATGTATTCTCCCATCATCGCCTTATAGGTTATCTCATCCAGCTCCGAAAGCTGCTCAAGCACATATTCAAGATACTCCTTACTCGATGCCATTTTTTCTCCTATGTCTTTCCTATGCTTTTCTTATAGGGTGCCTTATTACCGTCTTTAACCGTTCCGGTGTGACCTTACGTACATCACTGAGATATATCTCATGGTGCAGTCTCTGGTCCGTAATATCCAAAGTATAACCCTGTTCCTCCATGTACTTATGCATCTTTTCTACCGTTACAGGCTCGTCGTCATAAGGACCTATATGCATGCACTGTACACAAATACCTTCATCATATGTATAAAACTCCACCTTGGAAAAATCGGTTTTCTTCTTTCTTGCAGCTTCTTCCACCGCCCAGTCAAAATCGGCCTTGGTGACAAAGTCCGGCAAACGGATGACGGATACCCAGTTAAACTTTTCTTTATGTGAATAATCTATTCCGCTTACTCCTTCCTGAAACCAGAAACCTTCCAGAGGAGGAACTACATAATCAAAGTAACCGTCAATCCTGTGATCACCCATTTTGCTCATCTTTATGGTAAAGGCAATACCATACAGCAAGCCTATGCTCTCCTTGTATGCGCTGCCTTCAACATTGGGATCCCCGCTGCCTCTTACCGCAATGTAATTCATTTTGGGTACGGTAACAATGGAAGGTACAGACTTCGGCATATAGAATTCCTTATATTCTTTCTTATAATCAAATGCCATCTGCTTTTTCACCCCTTAAACGCTTCACTCTCTCATCCACAGTCTTCATGAATTCCTCTTCTGAAA
>JAFZJK010000019.1 GCA_017553965.1 Lachnospiraceae bacterium
CCTCAAGGCCTTCGGCGTATGCACGTATGGATGCGATGGGTGTTTTTATATCATGGGACAGTGTAGCTATAACTGTCTTATTATTTTCTATCGCCTCATGTTCCGCAGCACGTGAATGCATTATCTCCTTACGCATGCTGTCAAAAGCCCAGGTAAAAGCTCCGAAATAATTGGATCGTTCATATTTGAGCGGAACGTTGAAATTACCGTTTGCGATCTCGGCTGCAAAATCCTTCATCTTGTCAAAGGGCTTTAGGATATTGACATATACATATAAAAAGACAAGCAGCATAAAGACGATGGCAAGCGCACACATCGCCACACCGTTAAACTTGGACGTCGCGGTCACCGTGCTCCCCTGCAGGTTATCCCTAAATGCATCGAGCTTATCTACCGCTTCATCGTAGCTTCCTTTTTCTATAAGCCTGGATATCTCGTTACAATCGATTATCTCTTTTGAACGCGAATCCTCCGGTGTTTCTGCTTTTGAAAACAAAAACAAGATCACTGTTGCCCCGATAAGGAGCAATGAAAATAAAACAGTGATCTTGAATATTTTTAATTTAAGATTGTTATTCATAATACGTATCATGCCGCAGGCATGTGTACACATCGGTGGCGTGCCTGCCTCGACACCGATGGAAATTTGAAAGTTTCATTCAAATTTCCGTCTCCAAAATGTAACCAATCTTATAAACTGTCTTTATATACTTCGGATCTGCGGGATCATCCTCAAGTTTTTCGCGAAGCCATCTGATATGAACTGCAAGAGTAGTCGGAGCTACTTCCGAAAATGCGCCCCATACCTCACTAAGCAGCTTATCCTTGGAAAGTGCTGTGTTGGGATGCTCGCAAAGGTATGCCAGAAGGTCAAACTCCCTGAGTGACAGATTGACCTCATAACCATCCTTAGTAACCGTACGGGACCCGATATCAACCGATATCCCACCGAACTTCACAGTCTTATCGTTCTCGCTAAAGCCGTATGTCCTTCTCATAAGAGCCTTTATACGTGATAAAAGTTCTTTCATGGAGAAAGGTTTCGGTATATAGTCATCTCCACCTATGTCCAGTCCTATGATCCTATCAGTCTCACTGGTCCGTGCACTTGCAAAGATAACGGGTACCTCCGACACACGACGCAATTCCTTACATACGTCAAAGCCGATAGCATCCGGAAGATTTATATCCAGAAGTATCAGATCATACTTCCTTTCGGAAAGCAATCCGAATGCGGTCTCGCTATCCCCGGCCAAGGTAACTAAGTAACCCTGGTCGGTAAGCATATCCGATATGATCATCGACAGATCTTCATCGTCGTCAATTATAAGTATGTCTCTTTTCATCCGTATGTTCCTTTTACAGCATGATACCGTTTACCACAGCACGTACTCTGTGATGGTGATAAAGCTCCTCATTCGGACGCATATTATGCATGTATGTTACAGAGAATTTGTCCACAGGATCAGCCTCAACCCAGATACCTGTACCGCCGGTCCAGCCAAAGTTACCAAGATGTCCGTTATGACCGTACTTCTGAGTCAGAAGTGTACGGTATCCGAGACCGTATCCGTAACCTGCCAGATAGTCATTTTCAAAATCCTTAAGCTGAGTCGGGCCAAGCTGGTTTTCATGAAGCATTGCAACCGTACCGCTGCCCAAAAATTTCTTACCCTTATATGTACCGCCGTTGGCAAGCATCTGCATAAATACAGCAAAATCATGTGCACTTATAAGTAAGTTGGGACGTGCACCCGCAGGTACGCTGTCAGGGTCAAGTGCTGAAAAGTCTGTCGCTCTCTCAAACTGTCCCGGTCCTTTTTTCGCATAATTGGTAACAATACGGTCTTTATTCCAAGGACGTGCAAAGGTATCCGCATCCTCGAGCTCTAAGGGATCGATGAGCCTGTCCTTAAATACTTCTCTTAAAGGTTTTCCTTCAAATGTCTCTACCAGCACTCCCGTAATCTCGGAGCCAAATCCGTAAAGCCAGTGTGAACCCGGTTCAAACATAACAGGAACATTAGCCATGGCTTTAACTTCTTCCGCTATGGTGCTGGGTCCTTTTTTAAGCAATTCCTTCATCTCCCTGCTCATGGCTGCCAGGGTAGGTGTGGAAGGATTAACGGCAGGTACCATGCAGTAAGGAAGTCCGCACATCATGGCTACAGCATCACGTATGGTGATGGGCTTTTCCAAAGGCTCCACATCTATATCACCGTTCGGACGCATAACGTATTTCTGTGTATTTTTCCACTCGGGAAGGTAATAATACAGCGGGTCGCTAAAAAGGAACTTGCCTTCTTCGTAGATCATGCCGAGTATAGCGTATGTAAACAGCTTTGTGGTAGAAGCCTGACTGAACATGCTGTGTATATCTACCTTCTTCCCTGACTCGATATCCGCATATCCCGCTTCACCATGGTATATCAGTTCATCTCCCTGCATTACCGCTACCGCACATCCGGGGTTTGTCCCCTGCTCCACAAAGCTTTGTAGCAACTTGTCCATTCTAGTAAAATCCCTCATACATTACCTCCCGATATTCTTACAAATGTCGTTTCTCTGTCTTATACCTTCTTTTATCTTTTCCGATCAAACATGTACATAGATAATACTATCATATTTTTACATATAAAACAAGACAGAGAACCATTCCCTGTCTTAGAACCATCCCCTGTCTTACACAGTCTTATACTGTCTTTTTCCTATTCAATTATAGCGTGTCGACCGACGCTTTCACATAGTATACAAGCCCCTTATCCTGTCTTATCTCTTCGTACCCTAATTTCTTATAAAATGCATTCGTTCTGACATTCCATATCGGCGTATCAAGCTTATACTCCTTCACATCAGGGAACAGACCTTCTATCTCCTGCATCATAAAAATCCCGTAACCTTTGCAAAAATGTTCAGGTGCAACGAAAATCCTTTCGATATTTAGCGTATTCCCTTTTAGGCTTAGTATTGCTCCACCTACAATCAGACCATTATCCGTCAATTTATATAGATGCTTCATCCTTGCCATTTTGGTATGAAACGGAACGGACATATAACCCGGAGGTCCTCCTTTAGAAGGACCTCCGACTAAAACATCAGTTTCAAATGCCCGTTTTGATAGTCCGGTTAAAGTCAGTGCATCGGAAGTACCGGCTGGCATAAATTGTAAGCCCATAAACCACCTCTATCTATGGAACATCGCCCATTAGAATTTTACTTACATGCAATATAGACATCCATGCCTTCTCCGTCCGTTTCAAAGCAAGGGATAACTCCGCTCTCCACTTGGATCAGACCATTGGTCCTCATATAATCACCCAGGGTATGATAAGCTCCGGGGATTGTAACAAACGGATTATCAAAAGGTCTATCTATATGGATTGCCGCATATTTATGAGTTGGCTGTTCCTTGATCTCAAAGCCTTCCGGAGTGATCCCTTCAGGAAGTATCAATGCAGCAGTATATCCGTGCATATTGAATACATTTATCTGTTCCTGTGACAGATTAGGGAAATCCCATCCGATCACCTTCGGGTTCTCTATCCCATTATCTTTGGCACATTTATACATTTTCTCAATTGCATCGCTTTCCGGCTCCGTACTTACCACGGTATGCTCCACATAACGAAATGCTGCAACCTCCTCCACACGCAGGTTTGAATATGCATCACTGCGCTTATCCATCTCATCTCTAAAAAGATTATCCAGGGAACAGTTAAATACCTTGCATATCTCAAGCGCTTTATCCATCTCCGGCTTAGCCGTATCCATCTCCCATTTTGATATGGTCTGACGGCTCACAGAGAGCTTTTCAGCCAAAGTCTCCTGTGTCATATTCTTACTTAGTTGGCGTAAATATTGAAGATTTTTTCCAAAACTCATGATCATTCTCTCCTTTTTAATCCATATTTGCTTTTTTAATTACTTCCAGCTCCGCGTCGCAAGTATAGATTAACAAATAAATATACTATCTTCCACCAACTGACAGGTGCTTTTTTATGAAGTTGCGCAACTTAAAGTTGCTAAGGCATAAGATGAAGATTATCTGTCTTCTCCTGCCATTTATTTAACCAGTATAATTGATAGTTAATAAAGTTTTCATCTATACAGTCTATTCCGTATATTTCAAGTATTGTTGCCTGAAGCTGGAAATGCCTGATTGCCACCCAGTCATAAAACGAAAAAATCTCTTCATTACTAAGCATATGATATTTCTCATATCCGGTCAAAAACTTTCGGTACACTTCTTCTGTAATGTTGACATCTTCCGGTTTAAGATTAAAATAATCAGTCATGTCACACATGACCATGATATCAAACATGAGAGGTGCCCGGCATACAGTATCAAAATCTACAAGATAAATCTTTCCGTCTGTGTTCTGTATAAGGTTTCCTCTATGCAAATCCCCATGACAGTTCCCTTGCGGCTGATTTCCGACCTTTTCCCACAGACATTCACCCAGTTCTTTGTACTCTGACAGCCTCGGATAATTCTTTTTGCTAAGGAACTCAAGATAGCGATCTATAAAGAATTCCTTGCCTTTAGAGACCGGTTCTACAGGACAGGTTTCCATAAGCTTATGAAACTTCCCTATCAAAGCTCCAACCTCGGATGCGTACTTCCCCATATCAGGCTCATCACCGTCAATGAATTCCATGAGAACTATCAGTTTTTCTTCGTCATCGACTGTTGTTTCAAATATCGCATCCCCAGCCTTCGTAAGTATTGTCTTAGGTACAGGAAAGCCATTCTCCTCCAGGTATCTCATAACTGCTACCGACTGCTTTGCCGTATCAGAAAAAGCTGCACCGATAACCTTAACTATATACTTATCCTGTGCATTTACGTTATATGTATGTCCACCACCTTCTCTTAAGAATTCCAGAGAAGGATTCTCAATTCCGTATTCTGTTTTCAGAATTTCAAGCAACTGTTTTTCATCCATAGCCATCTCTTTTATTCCTTCATTCCTTTTATACTATTTCAATTCAGCAACTCTTTCCCCGTATGTGCTTTTCTTCCCTTTAGGATAGTTTACTCCCAAAATGTATTTACTTAAAACTGCAGACTCCTCTCGAATCATGTCTAATGTTTCTCTGCAGAACTTTTTTGTCAGTTTGGCGGCTACGCCGACAGAGATAAGATCTTCGTCAGAAATATCCTTTCCCTTACCGTTAACAGAAGTGGTCTGTTCTCCATAATATGTATCACTGTATGTAATATCATAAGCCGGCGAAAGTCTCCACCCTTGTTCTTCCGTGTACAGGAAAGAAAAATTTTTGGTATGGTCATCCCTATTGTGATTCAGG
>JAFZJK010000165.1 GCA_017553965.1 Lachnospiraceae bacterium
GTCGAGTACGAATGCGATACGTGCCATGTATCCGCATGCTTCAACAAATGCAAGCAGGAAGAAAAGCACGAGCATCTGGGGAACGAAACCGAGTACTGCTCCCACACCGGCTATGATACCTTTCAGGATAAGGCTCTTAAGCCAGTCTGCACAGCCGATCTTATCAAGCAGGCCCTCTACAAGTACAGGTACTCCGGGTACCCATACGCCGTAATTTGCGGGGTCAACCCCGCCTTCATACTTTTCAAACATTGCTACGGATGCTTCAACATCCTCGATAGTCCCGGCTTCTTCCGTGACTTCCAATGTATCTTCATCCTCTAACTCATAGGTAACTTCTGCGGATTTGTCGGGGTAATTAGCCAAAAGTGCGTTAAGCTCTTCTGCAGCAACTGCAGCATCAAACTCTTCCGCTTCAGTGTCCATAGCTTCTTCCACTGCAGAAATATCATATCCGTCTTCATCTGCCTTTGCTAAGAAACCTGCAAGTATGGCATCAGTATCACCGTATTCCTCTTCGGCTTCTTCGGTTGCACCGTTTCCTATACCGAACAGATGATAACCATCTCCGAACAGACCGTCATTTGCCCAGTCGGTCGCATTGGCTCCGACCGTAACCATGGCCAGATAGTAGATAGCAAACATAACTGCGGCAAATATGGGAAGTCCGAGCCATCTGTTGGTAACTACCTTATCTATCTTGTCGGATGCCGACAGTTTACCTTTGTTCTTTTTCTTATAAGAAGATTGTAAGATCTCTCCTATATATACGTATCTTTCGTTGGTGATGATGGATTCTGCGTCATCATCCAGCTCTTTTTCAGCTGCGGCTATGTCGCTTTCGATATGCTTCATGGTATCGGATGAGATATTCAGCTGTTCTATGACCTTGGCATCTCTCTCAAATATCTTGATGGCATACCAGCGCTGCTGGTCCTCGGAACGAGAATGGAGCACTGCTTCCTCGATATGAGCTATAGCATGTTCTACGGGACCTGAGAAGGTATGCTGCGGTACTGTCTTTCCGTTCTTTGCAGCTTCTACGGCTTCTTCGGCCGCTTCCATTATACCGTCACCCTTAAGTGCGGAAATCTCTACGCTCTTACATCCGAGCTGTTTTGAAAGCTGCTTGGTATCGATCTTATCACCGTTTTTCTTTACCACATCCATCATGTTTATGGCAAGTACAACCGGGATGCCCAGCTCTACAAGCTGTGTGGTAAGATAGAGGTTTCTCTCCAGGTTAGTACCGTCTATGATGTTAAGTATGGCATCGGGACGCTCCCCTATCAGATAATTCCTGGCTACCACTTCTTCAAGAGTATAAGGTGAAAGTGAATAGATACCCGGAAGGTCTGTGATGGTTACTCCGTCGTGTTTTTTCAGCTTTCCTTCCTTTTTCTCTACTGTAACTCCGGGCCAGTTTCCTACGAACTGGTTGGAGCCTGTAAGTGCATTGAACAACGTGGTTTTACCGCTGTTCGGGTTGCCCGCAAGGGCGATTCTTATGTCCATATTCTTCCTCCGTCTAAATTACATTCCATTTAAAGGTGTTTTGACCGGCATTAGTTACCTAAAGGTAACCTGTGTTCAAAAAAAATAACTTCTATTATATACACTCTACCAGTTCGGCATCTGCTTTTCTAAGCGAAAGCTCGTAACCGCGTACCGTGATCTCTACGGGATCTCCCAAAGGTGCTACTTTTCTTACATATATCTCCACTCCTTTGGTGATACCCATATCCATGATCCTTTTCTTGATAGCTCCCTCACCATGGAGCTTCACTACCTTTGCAGTGCTTCCTATGGGAATGTCTCTTAAAGTTTTCATTTTTTCCTCCTATACGTATATTTTGGATGCCATCTCTTTACTGATAGCCACCCTTGATTCTTTTACATTAACTATGATATTTCCGCTTATCGAAGAAACAACCGTAGCACTTCCTCCGACCACAAAACCAAGGTTTTCAAGGTGCTGTTTAACTTCAGGCGTACCGCCTATGCGCCTGATGATCGTTTCTTTTCCCGGTTCTGAAAAATTTAAAGGCATCATCTTCACTCCTTTCCGGCCTCAGTAAGTTGCCTCATGCTAACTTCGGTTTGTATTATAGTTAGCACAAGACAACTTGTCAAGCACTTTTTTATATTTTTTTAATATTTCGCTAATACCTTGACCTTTTATATCATTTCTACTATACTGTTTTTTAGAAAGACTCTTCTTTATATAGTCTTTCCTGACATTAGGATTACCACGGAGGCGCTTATGATATTATTAGAATCAGGCGAGATGTATCTCGAGACCATACTTGTACTTCAGCAAAAAAATGAAAAAGTAAGATCCATAGATATCAGTGCGGAAATGCAGTTTTCCAAACCCAGCGTAAGCCGTGCGGTTAAACTGTTAAAGACTAACGGGTATATAAATGTGGACCCCAACGGCTATATCACATTCACCGATAAGGGGCGCGAGGTGGCTGAGGAAATATACGACAGGCACAATGTGCTTACCAAGTGTCTGATCTCGCTCGGAGTACCTGAGGAAACCGCTGTCAAGGATGCCTGCAAGATCGAGCATGATATCAGTAAAGAGACGTTTGACGCGATCAAAAAACATATGGCAAAATACAAATGATCATAACCAACCGGAGAGCTACTCTCCGGTTATTTTTTTCCGGTACCATCTCTTTTTAATAATACAAAATAAAGCACTAACCCTGACCCATAAAACACCGGACCACAAAAAAATAAAATATTTTTCAAAAAGGTGTTGACATTTAACTGTAATAGGTGTATATATAACACATAGACAGTTGACCGGTTGAAAGGATGCATTATGCATTCAATACGTACAACAGAATAAGTGGGGTGAGTATTTGAAAATATCACAGAACAACGGAATTCCGATCTACAAACAGATAGCAGACGCGTTCCGCTCCGATATACTCTCCGGAAAGTTCAAACAGGGAGAATATCTTCCGTCCATCAGGGAACTGGCCAGGGACTTAAGGATCAGCGTCATAACCACCATGAAGGCTTATGAACAGCTCGAAGCCGAAGGATTGGTAACCGCCTCCCAAGGTAAAGGCTTTTATGTAAATGCCCAGGATTCGGAAATGCTTAAAGAACAGCACTTAAGAAAAGTCGAAGAAGCACTGGTAAGTGCCATAGAAGCCGCTAAGATAGCGGGGATGAGTGAAGCGGAACTCATCGATACTTTAAAGACATTGATCTCTATGTCAATACTTCCATAGAAAACTGACGCAAAACAGGCAATATTTTAATGCGTTTAATATAAACTTAAAATAATAAATATTCAATTATAACTATATATCAAGGAGATCATCATGGATCAGTCATATGTAATAAACGCAACAAATATCAAAAAACATTTTAAGAACTTTACACTGGATGTGCCCGAGTTTAAACTTCCTGAAGGGTTCGCCACCGCTCTTATCGGTGAAAACGGAGCAGGTAAGACTACTCTATTAAACATCCTTACCGGTATCCGCCTCGACTACGAAGGACAGATCCGTTATTTTGACAAGTACTCGGAAGCCGACCTTAACAACATCCCGGATGTAAAGGAAAGGATCGGTTACACAGGTACCGATAACTACTACCTTCCCCACTGGACCGTCGGACAGATCGAGGATATCTCTTCCATCTTATTTGACAGGTTCCATCCCGATAAATTCAGAAAGTACTGCAACGACCTGGCTATGTTCGGACCTGCCGGTTTCGACAAGAGCAAAAAAGTAAACGCTCTCTCCGACGGTACCAAGACCAAGCTCATGCTGGCCAATGTACTTGCCCGCGATACCGATCTTCTGATCATGGACGAGCCGGCATCTCCCCTCGATCCGCTTATGCGTGACAAGCTCTGCGAACTCATCCGTGAATATATCAATTCCGGTGAAAACAAGACCGTATTCTTCTCCACACACAACATCTCCGATATGGAAAGCGTAACCGATTACGCCATCATCATGGAGCAGGGCAAGATCGTTGAACAGGGCTTTGTCGAGGACCTTAAAGAGAAATATATCGTGGTTAAGGGAGAAAAAGAAGATATTGAGAAGGTAAGGCCCATCCTCTATACCATGTCCCAGTCCAACTATGGTTTTGAAGGTATCTGCCTTTCCAAAGACCTTGATAAGCTGGCAGGCCTTGACATCGTTACCGAGACACCTTCACTGTTTAAGATAAGCGTCAACGTAATGAAAAAGAATTCTCTTATAAAGTAAAAGGGGGCAGGCAATGAAAAAAACAGCTTATATGGCCTTTACTTCCTTTAACTACCGGCTCCTTTGCTTATTGATGACCGTAGTATTCCTGGTAGGCAGTTTTTTGGCCAACGTCTATGTCGGAAAAATAGCCGCCATCCTGCTGGCGACCTTAATGCCGGTTATGTATGTTTTCCTTGACTTTTTCGCATTCTCCGGAACCAGCTCAAGAAAACAGAGGACCATGAATTTTTTAAAGTCCTCTTACCATGGAACCGCATTCTTCAGAAGCGCACTTAAAACAGATATAATCCTAAAGAATCTGTTCCTTTTATCCGGATATTTGGGATTTATTATAGCAGAGATCATATACTATACGGATTTCAAATCATTCGAAGAGTCAATGCTTATGATCCTGGTATATCTGCCGATAACCCAGATCACCACCATGCTGACTCTGTTCATATCAAGAAGATTGTCCCTGACACTTCTCGCACAGGTTTCCGTATGTTACCTCTGTTCCATGGTCAGCACATTGCTTTTTGTTATATATTCCTTCCTCTTACCTGAGGAAATGAACAGTGTCGCAACATTCGTCATCATAGCCTTCGTGGTATTGGAGATCATTGCCATAACCCTCGCAGTCGTAGTATA
>JAFZJK010000166.1 GCA_017553965.1 Lachnospiraceae bacterium
CAGACCTACTCCGGCCACTACTTCTTCACCTGCATAGCTGACCATCATAGTATCTGCAAGTCCTACGACCAGCTGTAACAGCTGTTCTATAAGAAGCGGTACTATTATAGCTTTCAGTGCTTGGTTAGAGAAGCGCTGGCGTTCGACAGGAAGTACCGGACGAGGCTCTAACCATTGAATCATTGATTTCATTTTATTCTCCTGTTAAATATATTACCATGTATCATAGCACTGTAAAGGGCCAATGTCCAATACCTATGGTGAGGATAATGAAAAAGTTATTTATTTAATATGGAACCTATGGAAAAAGTCCTTCGTCTAATGGCAGGATAATGACGGATCAAAAAAGTTAAAAAAATAATTTTTATCTGTCACTTAATTGTCACTTAGCGTTTTTATAATGAAAAAGTACTATTAGGCAGTCCTCGGGCTGCCTCCAAAAAATATAAATATTTGATACGGTATGGTGTGTCGGTGCCGCAAATGTGGGCACCGACGTGCACTGTACTAATGTAAGGTATGAAATATGGATGAAAAAAAGAAAACGGTAATAGAAGTCCGGGAAGCAAAAAAGATATACCGGATGGGACAGGAAAAGATAAAAGCCGTGGACGGAGTAAGCTTTACCGTTGAAGAAGGAGAGTTCTGCTGCTTGCTCGGTACATCGGGTTCCGGTAAGTCAACACTGCTGAACCTTATGGCCGGTATAGAGAAGCTTACCAAAGGCGAAATCTTGATCAAGGGTAAGTCCATAGGGAAAATGAATGAAAATAAGCTGGCTAAGTTCCGACAGGATAACCTGGGCTTCGTATTCCAGAGTTACAACCTGATAGGCTCGATGACAGCGCTGGAAAATGTGGAGTTCCCACTCGTATTTAAGCGTATAGCCACAGGAAAACGACGTAAGATGGCTACCGAGATGCTTAAAAACGTAGGACTCGGAGGGCGCATGCAGCATAAGCCCAAGGAGATGAGCGGTGGTCAGCAGCAGAGAGTAGGTATAGCGCGAGCCTTTGTGGCAAAGCCTGCCATAGTATTTGCCGATGAGCCTACAGGAAACCTTGATTCCAAGACCACGCTGGAGGTTATGGACATGTTAAAAGCCATGGCACGAAAAAACAAACAGACCGTGGTAATGGTTACACATGACAGGAAGCTTACGGAATATGCGGACAAGATCATAAATATCCTGGACGGCAAGATAGAAAGTATAGAGATACAGACAAATTCCAAGGAAGGAAAGTTCCCTGAGTTTGAGGAAACCCAGTCCGAAGAGAAAAAGACAGGAAAGACATCCAAATCCGGAAAGAAGGACTCAAAGGGAAGTAAAACCGCAAAAGAAGGTAAAAACACCGGGAAGTCCGAACAAACGGTGTCGGAAGAAACACCGGTATCCGGAGGCTTCAACTTAGAGTACGAAACGGAAAAACTTGAGGCAGCAGCACAAAAGCTTATAGATGAGGAAAAGGCAGCAAAGCTGGCTGAACAAGGTCTTTTGGAAGAAAATACAGGTCAGGAAAATGATGGGTTTGCCAAGATAACCCAAGAAGATGAAAATATTGTAAGTTAAGGAAAATGTAAATAAAAGTCAAGGAAAATGAAAGTATTAAGAGATATTTACGGAGAGAAAAAGGAAGGAAAAAAGGAAATGAAACGAGCAGCGATCGTATCAAAGATTACAACAGTATTTGTATTGGTTGCCATGTTGCTGACAACCATCGGAAAGGTAGATGCAAAGGCGGCACAGAATTATCTGGAGCTTGCCCAGCCAACCGGAAGATTCGACATACATGTTGAACCCGGTGAGGTAAGACATTATGTAGTTCCCGTAAAGCTTACGAGATATGGTTTTTCACTTTATTCATTAAGCGGTGAATCGGATAATCCCTGCATTCAGGTATCGAATGTAAAGCTTACACTTCCCAACACCACTTATTCAACAGCTGAAGACGGAGAGATCAGTATTACCGGTGGTAACGTATACAACCTTGAGTTTGATGTGACTGCTTCGGACGGCATTAAGATAGGTTATAACACCATCTCCATCAAGGGTAATATCTGGGTATGGGAACTTGAGGAAAGAATGAACGATGAGCTCCTTATCCCTATCACCACATATACAGCAAAAGAACTTAAGCCTATCGAGATCGTGGTTGATAAAACCGTGTATGAGGAAAAAGACGTATATCCCGGTAACAGCTTTACCATGAAACTGAAGCTCAAGAATGCCGGAGAACGTCAGGCATTAAATACATTCTTAAAAATGGACTTTGGTAACAGCGGTATTATCCCTGATTACAAGGTTGAGAATATATCTGTAGGAGTACTTGGTGCAGGCGATAGCAAGACTATAGAAGTACCCGTTAAGGTATTACAGAATGCAGAACCCGGCTTCTATGCCATAAGTGCAAACATAAGCTGCAAGGATGCCGACGGAAATGAAACCGGTCCTTTTAGCCAGACTATGTATATCACAGTCAACAAGCCCAATGATGAAGAAGTTAAAGCAGGAGAGCCTGTTCTTAACCTTACTACTTCAGATAACTATATAGTATTAAAGCCCGATACCGAAGATTCTTTAAGTGTTACCATTAAGAACAACGGTGAGGTTGCCGCTTCTGATGTTAAGCTTAGTGTGATCGCAGGTCTTGATGCTTCTTTAGGTCTTACCAAAGCATTCACAAGTGATACATTGGAAGTAGGCGATATAAAGCCCGGTGAGGAAAAGACAATAGATGTACCCATCCGTGTAGCAGCTTCATTTGCGGCAGGACTTCATGAGATCCAGATGAACGTTACCTACAAGGATTCAAAGAACAACGAAAAGACATCCTCTACCATGACTATGTATGTCAAGGGTGAGAACAAGGTTAAGGATCCTTCCAAGAGCGGTGTGAGCATCGGTAATGTAGCACAGTCACCCGAGAGCCCCAAGGCAGGAGAAAAGGTAACAGTAAGCTTTGATATA
>JAFZJK010000020.1 GCA_017553965.1 Lachnospiraceae bacterium
CTGTTTTCAATAAAAGTAGCCTGTGCAACACGGCTGTCGGGCTCCTTTGAAAGCTCCTGCATGGATACCCAGAGGTCATTCAGCGAATCCTGGAATGCCACTCCCTGAAGTTCTCCGAAAAGCTCTTCAACCTCGTTAACCGCTGCAGACTGTGCATCGTAATAACCCTGTCTTCCTATCTCGGAACGATATGCCGTATCAAGAAAAAAATCGCGCACCTGTCTGACCGCACGGGGATCCACTCCAAGGCCCACCTGTAAGGTGGAATTGCCGTTCCAGCCGATATTGCTGACCATAGCGGTATTAAGCACTACCTGCTGTCTGACATAACCTTCGGTATCCACATTTGCCAGATTGTGCGCAACTACATTAAGTCCGTATTGACTTACCTTTAATCCTGATGTTCCGACATTTAAACTTCCAAACAAAGACATAGGCTCACCCCGCATTTATTACTCTACTGCTTGGCATCGAACATCCCTGTCCCTGCCTGCCGGATATCACTCTCACCGGCCGCACGAGTATAATTGTTCACCCCGGGCGCCATCCTTGTGCTTTGAATCAGATTCATGTTAAACTCTATCATCTCCAGGGATTGATTTATCAGTTCCTTATTTCTGTCATTGATCGTCACGAGCCTCCGTAAGGTACTGCTCAGCTCATCATGTATCTTTTCCAGCTTTCGCTGCTCCTGGGGCTGTTTACCCATGATCCTTATGAGCTCTTTCATGTTAAGAGTCTTGGGGTCACGGGAAAGTACCGTCCCGATATTGATAATGACCTCTTCACGCCTGCGCTCAAGAGCATTGATCTTTTCGATGGTCAGTTGCTCTTTCTCGGTAATCTTCTGCAGTGCATCGAGGTCATTTTTAATGATCACACGGGTTTTTTCATCCGCTATCGGTATTAATTCCCTGTAGATATCATTTTCCGTTGACATGATATCTACAAGTTCTTCAATTAATCCGGCCATTCAAACCTCCAAATCGGCGCCATGCGTCACGCTTCGTCAGCTACGAAGTGGCTGACCTAATGCGCAAGCATTAGATGGCAAAACTCTCCAGTAACTTGTCTGCAAGGTCGTTATCGCTTACAGAATAACCGCTCTCAAATGCGGCCTTCATGGCAGCTACCTTATCCTCTCTGATATCAGGAGCGGCATTTACTGCCTTCTTAGCTATCTGAATATCCTTTCCGAGCTGCGATATTTCAACCTTATCACTGAAAGATGCCTGATAAGAAGTATTTACCTTACGAACCTTGTTCATGTTATAAACCTGACTTACCTGGTTCATTGAATCTATACGCATAATGCTCACCTCCTTAAAACTTTTCTAAAACCTTTCACATACAGTATCGGACTAAAAACTCATAAACTTAACACTGAATTTAATATTTTTGTCATATTTTTTTATTTTTCAGCAAAATAGCCAATTCCTCGGGGGTAAAACTGTATGTGGTATTGCAAAAATGACAATTGACCTCTATGGGCTTATTATCGGCGATCATCTCTTCAATGTCCTTAGCCTCTATGCTCATTATAGCCTTTGAAACCTTTTCCTTACTACAGTCGCACTTAAAGTCAGCTTCTACACTGTCGTTGATCTTAAGTCCCATATCGGAGAAAAGATGCTCAAGTATCTGTTCGGGAGATAAACCGTTTTTCAACATCTCGGTAATGGGCTCCATGGTACTGATCTTTTCTTCAAGCTTTGAGATGACATCATCGGGTGCAAAGGGGAGAAGCTGTACTATAAGGCCTCCCGCACAAAGTACCTGCCCACCCTCAGGTGCCATAAGTACACCAAGCGCCACTGCTGAAGGCGTCTGTTCGGATGTGGCAAAATAATATGTGAGGTCCTCTGCAATTTCCCCTGTTATGAGCTCGGTCTGTCCGGCAAACGGTTCCTTTAACCCCATATCCTTTATAACATTTAAGAAGCCTGCACCAAGCGCTCCACCTACATCCAGCTTACCGTTTTCTTTTAACGGAAGCTCGACATCAGGGTTGATGCAGTAGCCTTTTGCATTAATGCAGCCGTCCTTTTCTCCGCCCACAGTTACGGTCATGCCCTTTATCGGGCCTGCACACTCAACCTGCAGTGTCATGACGTCTGTTTCGTTTTTGAGCATACTTCCCATGATAACACCGCCGGTAAGCAGCCTTCCGAGTGCAGCCGTAGCTACATTGGAAGTATTGTGGGCATCGTGTGCTTTCTGTACAAGACCGGTTGTTGCTGCCGCAAAAAGGCGGATGCTGTCATCCGCTGCTGTGCCTCTTACTATATAATCTTTCATTATCTGTGTTTCAAACCTCATCTTTCTCTACTTATTATATATATATTATTTATTCCGCCGGTTATCCGATCACTTACCATGCTCCCTGGCCACAAAATATACACGTTCTGTCTTTGCGTCGGGTGCATCCTTAGTCATAGCCTTGTATACCTTTATATCGGTAAGTCCTGCTTTTTTTAACAGTCCCTTTATTTCAGGAACACTGTATGCCCGCTGGAAATGGGTTTCTTCGAACCTTTCATATGTATCTGCCGTTGATTCTTCGGCCTTTTTCGTCTTTTTAGCAGATTCTTGCTTTTTATTTCTTCTTATATATAATGTAATATCAAATTCATTTATCTTTGTATCGGCATCATAATAGTTTTCCCAGATGAAGCTTCCCTCATCCCTGTTCTCACAGATTGTCCTTTCGCCGAGTATCTTCTTATAATAATATGGCGTATTCATATCGAAGATAAATACTCCGCCCGGATCAAGGTAATTGTTTACGAGCTTAAAAACCTTCAGTAAGTCATCCTTATCGGTTATGTAATTCATGCCGTCACATACACAGTATACCGCAGCCACCGTACCGTACAGTTCAAACTCACGCATATCCTGATTAAGGTACAGTATCTCTCCCGCTACGCCGTCCTTTTCCTGTTCGGAAGCGATACGCAGCATATCCGCCGAGATATCCACACCTATCATGTCATATCCGAAGCCCCGCAATATCCTTGTCATCCTGCCTGTGCCGCAGCCAAGCTCCAAGACTATACCGTCCTTTACACCATAGCTCTTAAGAAGCTTATGCAGATAACCGGCCCATTTTTCATATGGCACATTATCCATAAACATATCATATACTGCCGCAAACCCTGTATACTCTTTCATGTTACATACCTCAACACTCAATCTCTTTCCCAAGTGAGAACGAATATAATAACTTCTCCTTTACCTCCAAGCCCGTAAGCTGTGCTGCTGCCTTTGCATATACATCCAGCTGAGTTTTGTATAGCTTGACCAGTCTGTCTTCTTCTCCGGCTGCAGCTCTGTCGGTCTTGTAATCAAGGATCACCAATTTCCCATCCTCTACAAACATTGCATCTATAACTCCCTGCACGGGGATCTTCACATCTGAGTTGCCATATTTTAAAGCATTTATCCCCGATACGCTGTGAAGTATCATAAACTGCTTTTCACGGTAGAACTTACCTAAAGCATCTGCTTTTCTTATCCTGTCCGCAAGAGGAGTACTAAGGAATGCCGTAAACGAACGTGCATTAAGTCTGCTTCTTTCATCGGAAGTGATACGTCCTTTTTCCTCCATCTGTGTAAAGAAAGCCTCGACCTCACTCACTTCTCTGATGTTCATCGGTATGAACTGCATGCACTTATGCACCAAAGTTCCGTAATCCGTTCCGCGGGATATGTTTTGGTCTTCCTTTAAAAAGTCAGGTACAGTCCTGTCACCGGGTTGGAAATCCCTGGTCTCGGCAAATACGTTTTCGCCAAACTCTTCCTCTATCTCCATATGCTTTAGGTCGGATACCGAAAGCTTTACAGGTATGGCTTCCTCGGTCTTATACGGATACTCCTTACTTCTTGCTTCCGTAAGTTTGCCAAATATCTTTTCCTCATCTGCCACAGACAACTCTATATTATCGGACTTGTCATCACCGGGGATCTTGTCCCATGAGCCTTCCGGCACTTCTTCCGTATCTTCATCCATCTCTAGAGCACTTGAATATTCTTGTACATCAAAGTACTCCTTTTCCGCAAAAAGTACGGGATATACAAAATCCATAAAGCATTTCGCACCGAAAAGTGCTGCATAGTCGGTCCCGTTAGAAGGCTTTTTCAAATAGCCTGTGAGGATAACCTTATCCTTTGCACGCGTCATGGCTACGTACAGAAGTCTCATTTCCTCGCCTATCAGTTCTTCCGTTCCGCACATTCTTATAACAGCATGATAAAAAGAAGGATACTTTATCCTCTTATCTATGTCAACATATTTTATACCGAGACCATTATCGGCACTTACACATAAATCTCCGTTAAAGTCACTTAAGTTAAACTGCTTTCCCATACCTGATACAAATACAACAGGGAATTCCAGACCTTTACTCTTGTGGATACTCATGATACGTACAGCATTTCCGGCTGCACCTGCACCTTCTTCCCCGTAATCCAGGTCATGCGACTCCAGCTTTTCATAATATCTTATAAAGCTGAACAGCCCCGAATAACTGGTGCTCTCAAACTTGACCGCATACCCTGGGAGCATATCCAGATTGGCTTTTCTCTGCTCGCCTCCGGGAAGTG
Source organism: Lachnospiraceae bacterium (assembly GCA_017553965.1). Next base: position 4,603 of record JAFZJK010000020.1, read on the forward strand.
CAGTATAATAATAGTAGATATCTGTTCTGTCGTATATCTTTCCTATCAGTTCAGAAACCGATGCAGTCTCGTTAAACTCCTTTAACTCCTCGTATAAACCGAAAAATCTCTTAAGCTTATCTGCCGCATTACGCAATATGTCCGTATCGGCATCATCCATATCCATCTCAGATACTTTCTTGGCTGCATCATAAAAGCTTTCTGTTTTTCCTGCTTTTACCTTTATCTCTGCAAGCTCCTCCTCTGATAACCCTGCAACCACTGAATGGAGTACCGCAGCAAAAGGTATATCCTGTCTGGGATTATCCAGTACTTTTAAGAAATCTATTACCAGCCTTACCTCGCCCGATTTAAAGAATCCGTCGGTCTGCTCGGCAAATACAGGTATCCCTTCGCTCTCAAACACTTCCGAAAAAGCTGCTGCCCAGTCTTTCATAGTCCTAAGCAGTATCACGATATCGGAATATTTTAGGTTTCTTTCCGCACCTTCGTTTTCTTCATCAGGTACCTTAAGCTTCTCTTTAAAGATCAGCTTCTTTATCCTTTTTGCGATCAGTCTGGCTTCTGTTGCAATCTTGCCCTCATCTTCGGGCTGAATGCCTTCTTCATCACCACTGTCCCTTAATACCAACACCTCTGTTTTATAAGGTGAATCCTGTCCGAGGCTTTTCTGCCTTTCTGTTCCTTTTTTGAGAGAACACTCATCGTTATAGTCTATCCCGCCGATCTCTTCTCTCATGATATGCTTAAAAACTGCATTGGTACTTGAAAGAACTTCCTCGCGGGATCTGAAATTGTTATCAAGTATTATAAGCTCTCCGTTATCCTCCGCATTTGCATATTTCTTCTGCTTTTCCATAAAAAGCTCGGGTCTGGCATTTCTGAACTTATAGATACTCTGCTTGACATCACCTACGGTAAATACATACGGCTTTGTATCAGAACTTCCCGCTATGGCATTTGCTATATATTCCTGGACATTATTGCTGTCCTGGTACTCATCAATTATTATCTCGGAATAACGGTCTTTAAGCTCCAAAGCTTCGGGCGTATCCCCCCAGAGGACATTGAGTGCCAGATGTTCCGCATCCGAAAAGTCTATCACGTTCTTTTCTTTCTTCTTCTCCTCTAAGATGGAAAGGTATTCCTTTGCCATTTCGATCAGAGTGGATACTGCTGGATATGATTTCTTAATGCGCTCGGCAAGCTCATCGGGTGAAGCCGAATAATAAGAAGCGGTAATTGAATTCAGTTTCTTCTTATACTTATCTCTTTTATCTTTTACTATTTCCTTTATCCCGGGATCCCCGTCTTTTTTTGAGGAAAGCCTTACATAGTCAATCCCTCTTAAAGCTTCCCCCATGGATGTATAATCAGCTGCCTCATATGCTTTTTTTATTGCTTCATAGTCGCTTTTAAGCACATTTAATAAACCGGAACTTAAGTCGGTTTCATCACCTGTAAGTCCCCTGCCTGTTTCGATATCCTCATGTCCGCATACGCAGAGTCCTTTTAAAGCATCGATCGTATCCAGTACACCCTTTATCATCTTTACGGTATGTCTGTACACACTCTGTACCGGCTTAGAGCATATAAACTCATTTCCGTCCGCTATCTCATAATCCTTCTTTAGGCCGTCAAGGAACTCGAAAGGCCACGGCTGTGCTCCGGCTTTACGGCTGAGCTGATATATGAAATCGGTAAGTTTTTCATCCGATTTATAATTACAATATGCTTCTATTAAATAATAGAATTCATCCGAACCGGCAGTATGGTACTTTTCCATCATCTCATCCATAGCTTCGCTTTCGATGAGTTTCAGCTCGGTCTCATCAGCCATCCTGAATGCAGGATCCAAGTCCGCCTTCTGGAAATATGACCTGATGATATTTAAGCAAAAGCTGTCTATGGTGGAAATGGTTGCATTACCAAGAAGCCTCTGCTGCCTGCGATACAGAGGATTTAAAGGGTCGCTTTCTATAAGTTTTCCCAGCTCATCCGAGATCCTCTTTCGCATCTGGGCAGCGGCTGCCCTTGTGAATGTGATGATAACAAGCCTGTCTATATCCACAGGATTTTCCTCATCCGTTATCATCTTTATGATCCTCGCTACCAGAACAGCAGTCTTTCCGGACCCCGCAGCCGCGGAGACAAGGATATTTTTACCGGTTGTATTTATTACTTTTTCCTGTGCTTCGGTCCACTTTCTTCCCATTTATATTCTCCGATGTTACTGACTATATCTTCCAAACCAAGGCTTCCCCTCGAGAGGGTAGATCACATCCACGAAGTGGTGTGATGCCCGTCTGGCGAAGACAAGCTGTCAACGAAGTTGACTGATGAGGTGTCATATCTTCCTAACCCTGTCTCCAAGTTTCCTGTCAAAACCGCACACATTGATATACGCGCAGTATTTGCAGGGACCCGAACCCTTGTATTCGTATGGATCGATATCGACCCTTCCCGAAAGGATATCTTCCGCGATTTTTTCTGCTTTCTTGTTTGCTATGTTCTGTATATCTTGGAAATCCTCTTTTGGGATAACCCACTTTTCGGAGTTCGAACTAATACTTAAGTCCTTGTTACATTCATATTTTATGATATCCGATTTTTCGGGAAGCCTGCTTCCGTCTTCACTTATTAGTGTTCTGTCATGAAGCCCTATTATACCATCTTCATTTACGGTAAGGCCGTCCAGCTTTAGGCTTCTTATCCTCTTTTTCTCTAATTCGGTCTCATTTTCCTCCGCATCGAGCACCGGGTCATCGATATGATAATAATACATTCCGGCAGGCTCGGGGTCCTCTCCCTGTTCCTTTAACAGAGCTACCGCCTCAGTCATATATATGGCCAGTTGTAGCTGCAACCCGGCTTTAACCAGCTCCAGATCAAATACTGTTTTCCCAGTCTTATAGTCTACGACTCTTACATCGGTCTTACCCTTCTTTTTTACTATATCGAGTCTGTCTATAACACCGCTCAGGCTCATAAGTGTGTTTTCATGCTTAAAGCCCTGCTCAACATACCCCACATCAAACTCGCCCATGGCTATCTGACGGGTCACTATATCAATTGTCCTGTCTACAACTCTTAA
>JAFZJK010000167.1 GCA_017553965.1 Lachnospiraceae bacterium
CCTTTCACTACTAGTACACCTGCCAACCCGTGGGTACCATCAGTTCATTGTACTTCGATACCGCATACCTGTCGGTCATGCAGGCTATATAATCCGCTACCGCTCTTTCCTTACCTTCGGGAGCATTTCTGTGCTCCTCGGGCAACAGGTCAAAATGCTCTAAGTAATACTCATACATATCTATGAGCATCTTTTCAGCCTTCTTTTCCTGGTTCTTTGCCACGGGATTCGTGTATACGTTCTCAAACATGAACTTTCTTAAATCCTGCATGGCTTTATATACTTCGTCCGACATTACGATGTCGTTCTTATTTTCGCTGTTTGATACGATATCATGTATCAGAGTATTCAGTCTCTGGCTTAAGGAGTTGCCCAATATATCCGTGTACTCCTTCGGGATATCGCTCTCTTCTATGATATGACCGCGCGTAGCGTCGTCGATATCGTGATTTACATATGCTATCTTATCGGAAAGCCTTACTATCTTGCCCTCCAGGGTTCCCGGCTTACCTTCTGTCTGATGGTTTACGATGCCGTCCTTTACTTCCCAGGAAAGGTTCATGGTCTTTCCGTTTTTCTTCTCGATGAATTCAACCACACGGATACTCTGGAGATGATGCTCGAAGCCTCCGGGGCACACGCTGTTGAGTGCTCTCTCACCGGCATGTCCGAACGGTGTATGTCCGAGGTCATGTCCTAACGCTATAGCCTCTGTCAGGTCATCGTTAAGTCTCAGCGCTTTAGCGATGGTGCGGGCTATCTGCGCCACCTCTAAGGTATGTGTCATACGTGTCCTGTAATGGTCACCCATTGGAGTCAGAAATACCTGTGTCTTACCGTTCAAGCGCCTAAACGCTTTGGAGTGGATGATCCTGTCCCTGTCCCGCTGGAAACAGGTACGGATGTCGCACTGCGGCTCCTCGATGCTGCGGCCTTTCGATTCGTCGCTGAATGCCGCAAACGGACTTAAGATAAGATGTTCTCGTACTTCCTGAAGTTCTCTAATGGTCTTTTCCATCGGCTCTCCTAAATATACTAAACGACTGCATCCGCATTTTCGCCGCGGACGCTTGCAACCTTAAAAATTATCTGCGAGAGAATTCGCATCCACAATAATTTTGACGATATAAGTTATATTCATGCGATAACTCGATCGATCTCTGGTATCCGCCGTTTTTCTTAAAATCCGACGGAAGATATTTTACGCCGTATTCTGCGGCAAGCTTCTGCCCTAAGCGGTTCAACACCTGGGCATCCTTTAAAGGACTTATGGTAAGTGTGGTGGTAAAGTAATCATACCCGCCCTTTGCCGCTTCTTCGGCGGTCTTACGTAGTCTCAGCTCATAGCAGAGGATGCAGCGCTTTCCGCACTCGGGCTCCTGTTCGAGCCCCGCTGCTATTTTATAAAATGAATCGGGATTGTAATCACCTTCCAAGAACTTCGCCTTATGTTCCATCGGCATTTCTTCTATCAACCGCTGAAGTTCTCCCACACGGTGCCGGTACTCGGCTTCATCCGTTATGTTGGGGTTATAGTAAAAGGCAGTTATATCGGAATATTTGCTTAAGTATTCCATGCAGTAGCTGGCACAAGGCGCGCAACAACAATGCAAAAGTATGGTCGGGCATACTTTTAGCTCCGACCATTCTTTAATCTCCTTTTCTAATTCTTTTTGGTAATTAATCTTGTTTTCCAAGGATATCCCACTTTTCTGTCATTCTGCAAGGATCTCATCCAGTGCTTCATACAGTTTTTTCATCTGTGCATCGGTGCCGACAGTCACGCGCAGGTAATTCCCGATACGCGGCTTATCCCAATGACGGACGAAAATCCCTCTATTCTTTAAATCGGCAAAAATGCTTGAAGCCTTAACCCTTTTATGAGAAATAAATAAGAAATTTGTTCTGGAGTCTAAAACTGTGAAATCACGTTTGGTCAGTTCCTTCACTGCCTTCTCACGTGTCTTTACTATCTTGGCGATGGTAGCCCTATAGTATTCCTCGTCATCTATGGCAGCTACGCCCATCTCTACCGCAGGGTAGTTCATGGTGTAGGAGTTGATGGAGAACTTAACATCGTTCATCGCCTGAATGATCTTATCCGATGCAAAAGCATATCCGATCCTCATGCCGGCCATGGAACGTGACTTTGAAAATGTCTGTACCACCATGAGGTTCTCATACTTTTTAAGAAGCGGAACGGCACTCTCGCCGCCGAAGTCCACATATGCCTCGTCCACTATCACTACGCTGTCGGGGTTATTCTTTATAATGAACTCGACATCCGCTAAAGGCAGATTGATGGATGTAGGCGCATTGGGATTGGCTATCACGATGCCGCCGTTTTCCTGAAGGAAGTCCTCTTTTATGATCTTAAAGTTGTCATCTAAGGGAACAGTCTTATAAGGTATCTTATAGAGTTCTGCCCACACATCATAGAAGGAATATGTTACATCCGGGAAAAGTATCGGCTTATCGGAATTAAAGCAGGCGATGAATGCTGTAGCCAGTACGTCATCGGAACCTACACCTACAAAGGTGTTTTTCTCAGGTACGCCGTAATATTTTGCAATAGCTCTTGAAAGCTTTCCCGCATCTGTGGGCGGATAGAGACGCATCTTGTCGTCTCTTAAGTTGCAAGCGATCTCCTCAGCTCCGGGTGCTGCCGGATAGGGGTTCTCGTTTGTATTCA
>JAFZJK010000168.1 GCA_017553965.1 Lachnospiraceae bacterium
GTCACGAGATATACGATCCCTGTGCCTTTGGTTCCAGGCTCGGAGTAACAAAAGAAAACTTCCGTGAGGATTATGTATTCGGTGAAGGCGGCATAGAGGGCCTGCATGTACACACGTTATGCGAACAGAACTCCGACGCCTTGGTTACTACATTTAAAGCAGTGGAGGAGCAGTTCGGAGAGTTCCTGTATAAGGTGAAGTGGCTTAACTTGGGTGGCGGCCACCACATCACCAGAAGCGATTATGATATAAAGGCACTGGTTGATCTTGTCCGTTATATAAGAAGTAAGTATGATGTGGAAGTATACTTAGAGCCCGGCGAGGCTATAGCTCTTAATGCCGGATATCTGGTAACAGAGGTTATGGATAAGGTAAAGAACGGTATGGAGATACTGATACTTGATGCGTCTGCTGCCTGCCATATGCCCGATGTCCTGGAGATGCCTTACCGTCCGCCTCTTAGAGACGGATATGAGGCAAATGAAAAAGCATATACTTACAGACTGTCTTCACTTACATGCCTTGCAGGTGATGTGATAGGTGATTACAGCTTTGAAAAAGAGAAGAATATCGGCGACAGGCTGGTGTTTGAAGACATGGCTATATATTCCATGGTAAAAAACAACACATTCAACGGTATCCCGCTTCCGGATATACTGCTGTTAAAGGAAGACGGGACCATAGAGAAAGTAAAATCCTTCGGATATGAAGATTTTAAGGGGAGACTATCTTAAATGTTATACATAATAAGACACGGGAGAACTGACTGGAATGACAGAAAAAAGCTCCAGGGCCAGACGGATATACCGTTAAATGATGCCGGAAGGCAGATGGCAGCAGAGGCAGCAGAAAGGTACAAAGACATACATTTTGATGTATGCTACTGTTCGCCGCTTATACGTGCAAAGGAAACTGCCGAGATACTGCTTAACGGCAGGGACATATCCATCATATGTGATGATCGGCTTAAGGAGTTTGGGTTCGGCATCTATGAAGGGACGGAAAACAGCTTTTCAATCCCCGATTGTCCTGTAAACGAAATGTTCTTTCATCCCGAAACCTACAATATTAAGGTAGAGGGCGGCGAAACAATGGATGAACTGTTTGACAGGACGGGAAGTTTTATAAATGAGGTAGCCCTTCCTTTGGTAAGGGAAGGAAAAGACGTACTCATAGTAGGTCACGGAGCCATGAATTCATGTATAGTCTGCCAGATAAAGTATGATTCCGATCGTACCAAGTTCTGGGAGGACGGGATACCTAACTGTGAATTGATGAAGCTTGATATAGAAAAACCATTATAAAGTTATATGTAAACACTACAGTAAAACGGGAGAAGTGAAATGCAGTATCATATTTTAATGGTTGAGGATGATCCGAAGATAAGGGAAGCCATAATAGATTATTTTTCGGAAAAAGCACCGGATTACCTGATGGACACTGCCAAAACCGGGCAGGAAGGACTGGATAAGATAGAAGAAAACAACTATGATCTTGTACTCCTTGACGTCATGCTGCCACAGATGAGCGGATTTGATGTGATAGTTAAGATAAGACGGAGTATGGATATACCCGTGATCTTTATGACTGCCAGGACAAGCGAAGAAGACAGACTGTACGGATATGAGCTGGGGTGTGACGATTATATCTGTAAACCCTTTTCCATAGCGGAGCTTTTGGCAAAGGTAAATGCGCTTATGAAACGTGCCAAGGGAACGGTGCTTGATGAACTGGTCACATGCGGAAATATTCAGCTTCATAAACGTGCACTTACGGTAAAAGTATACGGAGAACAAGTGGACCTGCCTCCAAAGGAGCTTGCTATCCTTTCCATACTTATTGAACGTCCGGGTTGGACTTATTCCAGGGACATGCTTCTTGATATGGTATGGGGCAAGGATTATTTCGGAAATGACAGAGTGGTTGACAACCATATGAAAAAACTGAGAAAGAGCCTTGGAAAAGCAGGAGATCAGATAAAAACCGTATTTGCCAAGGGATATAAGATCACAGAATAAAACAAAAAACATCAAAAAAGCCTAAAAAAGATATAAAAAGGATACATCTTTATGATAATATAAGTTTATCGAAGAGAGGTATCCTCTTTTTATAAGAGTTATTAAAAATCACGGGATATGGGGAATCAAAAATGACTGACAGAAAACCGCTAATATTTTTGATCATAAGATATACTTTGGCATGGCTGCTGCTGTGCCTTATCCTTACGGATGTTATAGGAGAAAATGTATACCTGAAGCATGTGTGGGAACTCGGGATGTCGATAAATTATAGAATGGCGGAGTATGTTGAGGACATAAAAGAAAAACTACATAATAAGCCGTACTTGGCCCTGACCGACAAAACGGAAATGGATTATTATCTGCAGCGATTGAATGCATTTGCGGTATCGTGGTATGACGATTCAGAAAAAATCAAAACTGCTGCATATTTTTCCGGAATTGATGAAAGCTATACGGAAAGATACGGATATGATAAAGCTTATCTGATAATAAGCGGGGAAGATGAGGAGAAAGAAACGGTATTTTCCTGCCCCATCAATTACCTGGATAAAGTATTGGAAGCAACTCTAAAGAAAAAGAAAAACCCGAGAACCGGATGGATAAGTTATGACGGAGCATATGTATATGATAAAGAGAAGGAACAATATGTTTGGCAGTTTGAATATGACGGCTGGGTGATAAATCTACTGGACGGATACGTAAAAGGAAACGAATTCAGACCCGGAAAGGTTAAGGTAAAATATTACGAAGTCGGTGTATCTGCATATGACAAATTAGAGGTTACAAAGGATAATGTGTCAGACGAGCAGATAATCGATTGCAATGTTGGTGCTTTACTTGATGGCTTTGAGTATGTATCGGAGTTCGCACCGAACAGGATTGTTTTCCCTCGGGATACGGATAACTGGGAGAGTGCAGCCTTTATTGAGCTGAAAAATGATGAAATCCCGATGCACGGATCTTCGTGGTATGAATTGAATATGGATTATACGTCTGACTTAAAACTGATAGAGGATGAATTTGATCTGTTTGGCAGGACGTTCCGGGTTCCGTTATCTTTTTTGAAGGGGGATGTAAAGTATTTTTACAATGAAAAAATAACGGATGCTGCCGGAAAAGAGTATAACATAGGACTGATATTTTATGTACAGGGAGGGTTGGCATCCCGCAGAAGTTATCTGTTCGAGTATATGGAAAGATACTATCTGATCCTTTTTGTGATCATGGGAGTGCTTGCATGGTTTAGTTACAGGCGTTTGTACTCTTTGGGGGCAAAGAACGGTTTATATAGGTCTCTGATCAACTCAATGGCACATGACTTAAAATCACCTCTTATGGTAATGCAGGGCTTTTGCGAAAACTTGGCGGAAAATGTTCACAAAGAGAAAAAAGAGTACTACGCTGAACAGGTTTTAAACAATGCAAATTACTTAAACGAACTGATGGATAAGAATGTAAATCTATCCATGAAAAATGCGAATGATGAAATAGGAGACGGACACTCGTATCTGACAGAACTGATAGATATTGCGGAAAAGAGATATGAGGTCAGACTCCTTGAGAAGAACCTTAAGATAACAAAGACCGGTGAATCCGTTTTTGATATAGATCCGGACTATATGAGCCTTATCATAGACAATCTGATAACAAATGCTATAAAGTATTCGTTAGAGGGAGAAAAAATAGAGGTGATAGGACGAGATGACTCATTTATTATACGTAATAAGGCGGAGCTGACGTATAATAAAAGCTTAAGACATCTGTTAGAGCCTCTTGAGATGGCTGATTCAAGCAGAACAGCCGGAAAAGGAACAGGGCTTGGCCTCTCGATAGCAAACGGCATTGTAAGTGAGTGCGGCTGGCGTATGAAGCTTTCATACGATAAGAAAAAGAAGATATTCTCGGTAACGGTAATACTTAGAAGGTTTTTTTGATTTATAAGTCCGGGATAACAAAGGGAGCTTAAAATGTTTAAGAAAAAAAGCGAAGAAGTCCGACCAAAGAAGGATAAGAACAAGAACCCGGTCGTGGGGCTGATCATTAAATATACGATAGCGTGGATCCTGCTTAGTGTGCTTTTGACGGACCTTATCGGAAGAAATTATTATCATAAGAAGGCGGATGAATTAAGTGTCGTTTTGTCTGAAACAGTACAGTATTATTTGTCTGACTTAAAGGAAGATCTTAAAACAGGATCCTTATATGATAAAAAAATATCAAATAAAGCACAATATGTGTTACAGCTTATATGTTCATCTTTAGCTGACCGCTTTTATACATCCTATAAGGTTGATCCGGAGGATGTCGTAGTAGAAACCTCCGGGGAATTAGGTAATTATGAAACCTACAATGATAATAAAGTATATCTTGTACCCAGGGGTGAATTAAAGATATATACATCTGATGACAAAGTAGATACGGAAGATTTTGTATATACCTGTTCCAAAAAGTATCTGGATGAGGTGATCAAAGCAATAGAAGAGATAAAGATTAACAGAACGGGCTGGGAGCCTGCTTTCGGAGTTAATGTTTATAATAAAATTCTCTTACACGATGTACCCATGACGGATGAGGATGAACCAAACTTTAGGATATCTCTGGTTGAAGGGTATATAAATGATACGGAGTTCAGACCTGTAAAAGTAAAGATTGAATACAATACAACTGAAGGGACAAAAGAAGAGATAATAGAATGTATCGAACCGCGTGACATAACGGGGTATCAATATATAACGGAGTTCCCGGATAATGCGATCCTTATACCTGAGGATGGGGCTTACTGGAAAAATGAGGACGATACGGAACTGGCTACCAGGTATATAGATATTAGCGGTTTAAAGGTAATCGTACCGGCCTTTCCTGCAGAGAGTTTATACTGGGACGGAAATCACACATATGGAGTGCAGGTTATTGATGACGGTTTTATGTTTTTGGGAAGACAGCACAGTTATCCGTTTAATTTCCTGAAAGGCGATATGACATTTTCTTACGCTGAATATTTAAGGGATAAAAATGGGGAAAAAGTATTTTTTGAGATATTATGTTATGCAAATGGAGGTCTAAAGTATTATAACAGTGAATTCTTCAAATACATGGAGTTTTATTATATAGCTCTGTTTGCGGTATTTGCGGTACTCGCGATCTTTAGCTACAGAAGACAGTATTCACTTAAGGCTA
>JAFZJK010000169.1 GCA_017553965.1 Lachnospiraceae bacterium
GGCATAAGCATGTTTACCATTGTCTACATGCTTGCAGTGGCTGTTGATGTGGCTCAGGCGTTCAATATCGATTTCCAGACAGGCGTGCTTACACTGGCTGCCAATCTGGTATGGCTTGTTATTTTCTGTCTCGGACCGAAGGCTAAATTTATGCTTGTAGCATACCTGGTACTTATTGCAGTTAATATTATCCAGGCATTCAGTTCCGGATGGATAGTTGGCACCATTATTTCGATAGCGATCGGGTTCTCGCTCTTAAACTTCTTTATTTTCTTTATCTCTTTAAGGAAAAAGAATTTTGCACCTATGAATCCGCTAAGAAAACAGTTTAAGGACAGTATCAGGAATGCTGAAAGAAGAACCGATGCGGGCACAGAAGGCGGTGCACCCAGACACGGAAAGATAGTCAGCATTTACAGACCTGCAGCAAACACACCCAGGCACAGATGCGCGATCTGCGGGCGTACGGAGCTTGACGATGACAACTTAGAGTTTCGTTTCTGCAGTAAATGTAACGGCAGCTACGAGTATTGCAGCGATCATTTGTATACACACGAACACAAAACCTGACGGACGGGGAGCAATATGCTTATAAAAGATCTTAAGCTGATCTTCAGCGATAAAAAGATGCTCATCCTGCTTGGACTTCTGGTACTTTTAAGTGCGGCGGCCATATTCTTCTGTGTTAATGAGACGGAAGGACCAGCTGCTACACTGGGTATAGTGGATGAGGATAAAACAGAACATTCGGCATTGCTTGCCACCTACTTCGACGAAAATGAAGTTTTCACTTCCTATTTTAATGTTATCCGGGGGACCCGGGAGGAGATGGAAGAACTGTTTGATAAAGGAGAGGTGGATATATATGTAATTTTGCATGAGGGCTTTACCAATAAGCTTGTCGGGCTTGAAAATACTCCGGTACATACCGTGGTAAACAGTACCGATAAAACAAAAATGGTACTGCTGGCAAACCTCATGAATGCGTATTCAGATTATATCACTTCGGTTGAGATCAACTGTCAGGGTCTTGCCGATATCATGAGAGCGGAAGGCTACGACAAGGCTACTGTACGCGACAGAAATGTGACTATTTCATATGACCTTCTTTTTACGGCTCTCGGAAAAGATAAGCTGTTTAAGCGTGAGTACATAGAACGTTTTGAAGGTATTTCACTGGTAAATTATTATGTTTATTCGGGTATCATACTGCTGATCCTTTATGCCGGCCTGTTTGCAGGACTTAAGGTGTTAAAGGAAAAACTCGGACAGGTGGGTACCAGATTAAGATCCGCAGGCATAGGCGGAGCAAGGTATTTCGGAAGCAGCCTTATGGCATTTGTGATCGTCTACGGCTTTATCATGGTGGTTTCGATGCTGCTGGTGATATCGGTCGGAGACTTAAAGATCCCACCTAAAGCCATAGTATTCATACTGGCTGCCATAGTGATCTCGTGTATCCTGTTTATGGCTATTTCAGCTTTTATCAAGTCGGTATCGGGTTACATGATACTAGGAAACATGCTTATACTGTTTACCACCATAGCCGGCGGCGGTATCATCCCTATCATGTACTTGCCCGAGGGCTGCGCGATGGTAGCTAGATTTACACCTACTTACTGGTTTATAAAGCTTATACTTAATTCCGGAATCTGAACATAAAGGGTAAAAAATGAGTCGTTTTATACTTAGATTAAAAATATGTTTAAAGGACAGGACTGCGGGCATATGCTATGTTATATCCGCAGTGGTCATGTTCTGCCTGCTTCTGGGGTTAAGCTCTGCATCGGAGGAAAGAAGTGCAGTCCCCATAGGACTGTATGTGGCCGATGAAAGTGAAGAGGCTACATTGCTGGTAGAACAGATGCGAAAAACTCCTTCGATATACATATATGAAAAAAGCCTGGAAGAACTAAAGGAGCTTTTGCTTGACGGATATATAGACAGCATCTACGTGATAGAAGAGGGTTACGGAGCTAGAGTCAGAAGCACGGATATTGACGGGCTCGTAACGGTCATTTCGGGTAAGGATGATCAGACATCCGTAATGATAAGTGATATCATTGCGGGGGATATGATGTATGAGATCTGCCTCAATAAAAGCTACAGGCTGTACGCCGATACGCTTCCGACCAATGCACTTGATAAGGAGGAATACAGCTCATATATAAGGGAGCTGTATGACAGCAATGAGTTTGCTTTTAACTTTGCTGTGGTCTACAAGGACCCCAAGGTTAAAAAAATAGAGGAACGTCAGGTAACAAACGGCATGATATATAAGCAGATGATAGCCGGAATGCTGGCTATGCTGCTCTGTCTTATGGCTTTCGTATCATGCAACTGCTTCTGCATTGAGTATGAAAAGGGAGTGGCTTACAGATTGAAGGAACTTCCCGGCAGCAGAATTCCGAAGGAAATTATGGACTTTTTCGGAGTTTTCATGTATACTTTACCTTTGAGCATAGTAGCGGGATTCCTTTTTTCAGATATATCTGCTGTTTTGGTAAGTGTGGTATATCTTATGATAATGTGTGCATTATGTACTTTTATCTCAAAGACAGCCAAGAAAACGGAGAGCTACCAGCTGGTAGGTGCGGTACTCGTCATAGGTCTGGGCATACTCGGATTTGTGAGCGTATTCGCCGGGATCATCGGAGGCCCTGATTTCTTAAAGTACACACCGAATGCCATATATATAAACCTGCTTGTAAAATGATCAGATAAGACCGGCAGGATACGGAGGACTAAGTAACTTGAGTAAGAGTGTTAATTACGAGTTCTATTTTAATGAGCTTGAGAATACATATTTTGAGCTGGCATTTACCGAGCTGGCACTTGATTATTACTGCTTTAAGGAAAGGGACCTGGAGAGAAAGGATGTTTCGGCCGACGATATGTCTGAAGGCTTCCGTACCCGTCTTGAAGCACTGGTTGAGAAAGCCTTAAATGATTATGACGGCCTGGAAGAGACCTCCCGCAAGGCGGAAGAGTTAAAGAACGAGATCAGGGATGAGGTTGAAAAGCTGGTAAAGCTTATAGACCGTTTAGAGCTTGATAAATATGTGGCAGAAAGAGAACCGGTAGAGGGCGAAAGCTTTGACTACCCCAGTAACGATGAGGCTGCCAAAGTGGTGCTTAGAAGCATTTTTGCGGTAAACGATAACGCCATTATCAATGAGCAGATCAAAAATGCGGTATATGAGCTTCCTGTAAGGATGACAAAAGTAAGGTTTTTTGATATAATCAAAAACGGTATGAAGCTGTACATCGGTTCGGACCGTGATATACTTGAAAGATTCATATATATGCTTGAGAGCAGTACCGGTCTTTCGGGTGACGAAGAGCTTAAAAAGCTTACAGAAAAGCCTGATCTCGCAGCCATAAGGGCAAGATATGAGTACCTTAACGATCTGGCAGGCATATGTAACTATCTGTGTGTAATAGGCAGTGCAGGAGAGACTGTCAGAACCGGTAAAAAAGAGGATGTACAGAAATTACTGGACCTTATAAAGCTTTCATCTTCTCTTAATGAATCCGATGCGGAAAATGCAGAAAAGATACTCGGAAGCTTAGAAGGAAAGTTGGAGGATATGTCCCAGAAAGTACCCGCACTGGAGGCAAAGTTAGCCGGCTATATAGAGTCGGAGACAGGAGAGCTTTCGGAAAAGGCAGTGCTTTTGGAAAGACTGAGACGTTTAATGTCATCATCGCTTTATGCGGACCTTGATACTGAAGTGCCCGAAAATGTAGATGAGACAGCTGTAGAAAAAGAGTTCGGAGTATTGCAGGATAAGCTTGAAGCAAGCTTTAAGGAAGGTGACAGGGCACTTAACCGTGCCAGGATGGCAGCAGCATTGTCATCCCTTCCAGTATTTTTCAATTCGCGTACGGAAGTCATGAACTATGTAAGAGAGGCTCTTGACTCCTGCAGCAATATTCATGAGAAAAACATGGCGGTTTCTAATATTTTGGCTTCCGGTTCGGAAGACATGGAGGAATAGGACGAAGTGATCGAGTGGAGCGAAAAGCTGTTTCTTACGGACAGTGTTAAGAAAAAAGTGAATAAGATCAAGAAAAAACTCGAAAAACCGGACAAACTCCGTTTCGGGGCTTATCTGATCACGCTCAACAATAACGGGACCGATCTGTTCGATATATATAACATCCTTATGTTTCCTGCAAAGCATTTTAAAAAGGAAACAGAAAACGTAAGTATAGTCGGGGTAGCAAAAAACGAGGACGAGGCTAAAGAGCTGGCAGGTATCATGATAAAGAGTGTTTTGCAGGAAGAGCTGCCACTTACCCCCGATGGACTGAAAGAGTATTTTAAGGCAACGGCAAAAGAGTGATAAAAGCCGGGTTAGGAGCAGGCTGTGCTGACAGTTATTCTTACAATCTTAAAAATATTGGGAATAATCATAGCGGTATTAGTTGGACTGATACTGCTTATTGTGCTGCTCGTAGGCTTTGTGCCGATAAGATATAAAGCTGCCGTAAAGTACCCTGAAGAGGGTTCGCTAAACGAGGATGTAATAAGCAAAAGGAAAAGAGATGCCCTGAAAAACAAAATAAAGGGTGCAGATGAAAAAGAAGCGGACGGGGAAGAAGAGGAAGAAAAAAAGAAGGAATTGCTCATAAAAGCAAATGCCGTAGTATCCTGGCTGCTCCACATAGTACACGTAAGACTTGATCTTGACAGTACCGGAATGGTGATCACAGCCAGACTGTTCGGAATATTTAAGGTATATTCAACCGATCCCGAAAGTGTAAAGAAACGCGAAGAAAAGCGTAAGAAAAAGGAAGAAAAGAAAAAGCCGAAGGAAATTGAGAAAAAAGAAGACTCAGTTGAGGCCGCAAAAGCTACAGATAACGAAAAAGAAAAAGCTGTAAAAGAAGTCGAGTCTATAAAGAAAACAGAAGAGACCGGCGAGGACAAAGAAAGCAGTAAGTCGCCAGACACTGCATCGGATGAGGATGACTTCAAGGATTTTGAAGAATTATTTGACGCGGATGATGAAGAAGAAAAAGGATCCGAAAATTCCGATGAATATAAAGGCATAAAAGGCAAGTTTAAAAAGATAAAGGATAAGTTCTGAAAGATAAAAGATAAGATCGTA
>JAFZJK010000170.1 GCA_017553965.1 Lachnospiraceae bacterium
AGGGCTTATCCGAAAGATTTGACTCCACCATCGGTGCAGGCACAGTACTTATGCCTTTCGGCGGAAATAACCAGATAACACCTATACAGGCTATGGTTCAGAAGATCTCCGTTGAAAAGAAGCATACCGATACCTGTTCACTTATGTCATGGGGCTACAATCCTTTCATTACAGAGAAGTCCCCTTACCATGGAGCTTACCTTGCAGTAGCTGAGTCGATCGCTAAGCTTATCGCTACAGGTGCTAAGTATAAGGACATATACTTAACCTTCCAGGAGTTCTTTGAGAAGCCCATGAAGGAAAGCAAGCGCTGGGGCAAGCCCTTATGTGCACTCCTTGGCGCATTAAAGGCTCAGCTTGACTACGAAGCTGCTGCCATAGGCGGCAAGGACTCCATGAGCGGTTCCTTCGAAAAGCTCGATGTACCGCCCACACTTGTAAGCTTTGCTGTTACAACCACCAAGATCGGTAACATAATCTCACCTGAATTCAAGGCTGCTCTTAATAACGTATACCTTTTAGAGCCCGAAAGAGATGAACATGGTATCCCTACTCCGGACTCCATGAAGAAGAACTTTGCTATCATTGAAAAATGCAACCAGCTCAGCGGTATCAAGGCTATGTATACCCCCGGTATCGGCGGTATAGCTGAAGCTGTTATGAAGATGTGCTTCGGTAACAGCATCGGTTTCCGATACGCCGACTCTGTAACGGAAGACGATATCTTCTCCTACAGCTATGGTTCATTTATTATAGAAGTAAGTGATGCATTAGAGAGAAAGGGGCTTCTTTCCGATCTCACAGAAAATGCAAAGATCCTGGGGCGTACCGAGGAAGAAGAAGCAATCTTCTTTGGTTCAGAGAAATTAGAACTTGCGGATCTGCTTAAGGTTTACAACGGAAAGCTTGAGAAAGTATTCCCTATGGAAACAGCTTCTGTAGAAAAGAAAGCTTACGAGAAATTTGATTACAACGAGAACGTTGAAAGAATCAGCTATAACGGTCCCACACTTAATAGTGCAAAGCCTAAGATTCTTATCCCTGCATTCCCCGGAACAAACTGCGAATTTGATTCCGCTAAGGCTTCAAGGGATGCCGGCTTTGATCCCGAGATCATCGTTATCAAGAACTTAACAGCTGACGCTATCACCGATTCTGTTAACTACTTTGCAAACGCTGCTAAGGATGCACAGGCAATCTTCCTTCCCGGTGGTTTCTCCGGCGGAGACGAGCCTGACGGATCAGCTAAGTTCATCATCGCATTCCTTCGTAATCCTAAGGTTACAGAAGCGGTTGAGAACTTACTTTACAAGAACGACGGACTTATGTGCGGTATCTGTAACGGCTTCCAGGCATTATTAAAATCAGGCCTGCTGCCTTACGGACACATCATCGAGACCGATGAAAACAGCGCAACACTTACGTTCAATACCATCGGACGTCACCAGTCTAAGATCGTAAGAACCCGTGTATGTTCGACCAAGTCACCTTGGCTTGCCGATACCAAGATCGGTGATGTATATAATGTAGCTATATCACATGGTGAGGGCCGCTTCTTCTGTGATGAAGCACAGATCAGAAAGCTTGCCGCCAACGGACAGATCGCTACCCAGTACGTAGACCTTACAGGTACACCTACTTCGGACATCCTCTTCAACCCGAACAATTCCGCATTCGCTATCGAGGGTATCATCTCTCCCGATGGCAGGATCTTCGGTAAGATGGGACATTCCGAGCGTTACGATAAGGGTCTGTACAAGAACGTAGCAGGTAACTATGAGATCAATATGTTCAAGGCTGCAGCTAAATATTTTGCTTAAATAGTTTTTAAAAACGACCAATCAACCGGCGGGACGGTTCTCTCAGTTTTACGTCACAAGGTGTCTGCAAAGCAGAGAACTGTTCCGCTTTCTATTTATTCAAAAAGTATAATATGATAAAAGTATTGGAAATCTTAACCTGCCCGATCAACACCGGCGGTACACAAATGTTTGTCTTACAATTGATCAAGTCCCTGAATAAAGAGATAAGCATTGACTGTCTTACAACAATGTATAGTGAAGACGATAATTTCGAAAAACAACTGCGTGAACGAGGTGGAAAACTTTTTGCTTTAAATCTAAGCAAGAATATTAATCCTAATTCCATTTATCGCCCAATGAAATCGTTCCTTAAAGATCGTTCTTATGATATTATTCACATTCATGCAAGTACAATCCAGGAACTATCCGTCATAGCAGCAGCTACCAAAAACAATAAATCCTCAAAAATAATAGTTCATTCCCACGCAACAGGATTAAAATTCACTGTACTTATAAGGCTTTTTCGTGCTATAGCATCACTCAGTATGAAAAAGCATGTCGATTATTATTGTGCCTGTTCAAAATCTGCCGCCGAATGGAAGTTTACTCCAAAATACCAAAAACAGACCCATATTATTTCTAACGGGATCAACACAGAACAATTTCAGTTCGATCCCGTACGCCGGAATGATATACGCAGCAAACTTAAAATAACCGATTCTGAATTAGTTATAGGAAATGTTGGTCAACTTTGTGAAACAAAAAATCAGAGTTTCCTGATAAACGTATTTACAGAATTATTACAAAAACGACCAAATTCCAAACTGCTCCTGGTTGGGGATGGGCCTGATCGAAACACATTAGAGCAGTTAGCAGAACAAAAAGGGATTGCCGAACGTGTTATTTTTGTCGGTAACACAAATAATGTGGCAGGATATCTTATGGCAATGGACGTATTTGCATTTCCATCCAAACACGAAGCGCTTCCATTTGCAGTTTTAGAAGCACAGGCATCAGGACTCCCGGTTATAGCATCAAACAACATCCCGGACACCGTAAAACTATCGGAAAACGTGTCCTTTTTACCTATTGATAATGACAGCATCTCCAAATGGATTGCTGCAATTACTGCTGCACACTGCGAAAAACGTGATAACGGTATTGAAATAGTCCGGAAAGCCGGATATGATATAGAAACTACAGTTAAACAAGTTGAAGAACTGTATTTTTCTTAAACATTCAACCTTCTCTGTATCTCCGCAGCTACAGATCTGCCGCGGAATATGACCGCACCTACAAAGAGTATTACACATACCAGTAAACAAATTGTCCAGGCTACAGGCATTTTATCAAAGGCAAAATATATGATTATGCCCGGAATAACTCCCAAAAGAGATCCGGAAAGCAGGTATGCCATCGTATTTCCGTGTTTATCGATCATAGCCAGAACAAAATTGGCAATGATAGTACCTGTCAGAATGATCGGTACGATAAGGTCCATGGTAATATCAAAAAAGTTAAGGTATCTTGCTGTAATAGGAAGTGCTACCAAAGTTATCAGCACTATCAGCGTTACCTTTCTGGCCGACCCTGTCCCCGGTCTAAACTGTCGCATAAACCCAAACTCCACTGCCACAAGCCACATGGCGAGCAACAAGCTCCAATGAAGATCCGGAAATCCCGGCAGTCTAAGTCCGAACATAAAATCAAGACCGATCCCGACTATCAGGATGACCCATACGATAAATAACTGTATTTTATAATATAAAGAGCGCTTTTTCTGAGCTTCTAACCTGGGATAATACGCTTCTTCGTTTTCTGTTTCCGAAGTAACGCTACCCATCAGTTTGCTTTGGCATAACGGACATTTAAGCAGGTCTCCGCCTACTTCTATCTTGCAATAAGGGCATTTTCTCATCACTTTATTACCTCCGTTGCATAGACTTTAATATCCACGCCGTCACCGGCCGGCATTCTTACAAAATTCTTTACAACACCTGTATTCATAAAGGCAAAAGAAACTCCCAGTGTCAGGTTGTCCTTATACCCGAACATAGTTGAAAACAAAGTGTTTGTGCTGCAGAAACCGCTGTAGTTTTCTATATACTCTCCCACCTGTACGGGAGGTTTCTGGATTCCCATATTTGAAAATACCATCGAAACCTTCTTATTTGATCTCTTGGTAAAATGCCGTACCACAAGCTGTTTGATAAACAACGGTACCACACGGACAGGAGCCACATATTCCATGGTCTCGAATTTATCCATCTGTTTCTTTATATTTTCTTCCGTAAGCTGGCTTTTTAAAGACGTATCAAACTCTGCAGCCAGTTCCTCCAATGTGATATCCTTATCAAAAACATGAGTTACATTAACGCTGTTAAAAAAGTTTCTGGCGGTCTTTGAAGGATAGTAATTTCTCAAGTTTACCGGCAGGGATATGGTTATGGGAACATCCCGTTTTCTGGGCGGTATCTCATCCCTTATGGCTAACATCCACAACGCTCCGAAATAACTCGTAAGCGACACCTTTAAGCTCTTAGCCTTCGGCAGCACCTGTGCTGTCGGCATATGTATCTCAAAAAACTGCAGCTGTTTATAAGGAAGCTTCAGGCCTGTCAGACGATATGCCTTAACCTGCTGCGAACCGCCGGGCAGATTCTTGCTCCCGAAAAACTGTCTGTAGCTGTCCTGCTCCAAATCCCCTGCAGAAGCTCCCGAATGGATGGTCACATCTGTAAATTTCCCCGGATACTTTAGCTTCAGATAATCAAGTACTATGATATTTAAGAACTCCATAGCACCTGTCCCGTCGGTCAAGGCATGGAACATCTCGAGGTTTATCCTGTTGCCGAAATAAGTTACCTGATAATGCAGCATTGTCTTTGCCGGCACATAAAGGAGCGGACATATCCTGTCATTTTCCTCTGTAACTTTAGGTAAAAGATCGGTGTCCTCCATATAATGCCAGAAAACCCCGCGGCGTATCCTGACCTGTACCTGCGGTCTGTCCTGTATAGCAGAAAGGACCGCCTGCTGCAAAAGGTTAGGGTCTATTTTTTCTTTTAAGGTACAGCTTAAGCGGAAAGATCGCGTATCTCTCTTTCCTACCGTAGCCAGAAAGACTTTGGCTACATTATCTATTTTGTACCAGTTCTCACTGCTCATTTATTATTCCTCATACTTACTTTTTCGTTAAACCCGTTTTCATAATACAGGCTCTATCCGAAATATTTCTTCTCATTTTCTTATATCTCTTATCCGACTGTCATCGCTGCTTCTTAACTACGGCTTCCGATACATGCTCGGAAAGCCTTCTCATAGCCTGACGTGCAATATGGATCGGCATCTGCTGGTAGACATGCCAGCCTTTTTCTTCAATATCAAGCCATGCGGTTCCGCCGGCTTCTTCTATCCTGTCCTTTAGCCTTATGCTGTCATCAAGCAGTATCCCGTTTCTCCCGGCCATGATATATACAGGAGGAAATCCCGAAAAGTCTCCAAATAAAGGACTGAAAGCAGGGTCAGCTAAATCCATGTCTACCACATAAGAATGTGCAGCACCCATTACAAACTTTTTGGTAAGGATCGGGTCAGACTCCGCATACTTTTCATATGAATCAGCTGTTCCGGTCATATCCGTCCACGGGCTAAAAAGCAGGAGTTCTCTTGGTACCGGTTTGTTTTCCGCATGCAGCTTCTGTACCAGACAGAGTGCCAGATTACCTCCTGCGGAATCCCCCGCAAGAAGTATCCGGTCTGCCTCAAAATGGTTTTCGGTAAGGTACTCCCAGATTGCTACCCCATCCTCCAGTGCAGTAGGGTAAGAATGCTCAGGTGCCAGACGGTATGCAAAGGAGTAAACGGTAAACCCTGTGGCTTGTGCCATCTTTGCCGAAAGTATCCTGGCATAACCCAGTCCACCGCTCACATATCCGCCCCCGTGCGCATACAATACAGCATAATTCGGATTATGGGCAAATATCGGTTTTACGGCTTCACAACGGATCTTTCCGACCTTAAAAGGCGTAATCTCAACCTCTCCTTTGGGCGTAGCAAGGTCTCCCGCCCACTCGGCAAGCTTTCTGTGCTTTTTCAGCTCCTCTGCGGTCATAGTATTCCCGGATATAAAATTTACAGCCCTGAAGGCTTTTTTCAACAGCGGATTCATTATAATACCTTTCCTGTACACACAATACTTTATGCTTCTATCGGGGGTAACCAGATTGCGGCTTGTCACTACGTTCCGCGCCGCCCTACGGGCTTATGCTGGCGCATAAGCGCGAAAATGCCTTACATTCACTTCGTTCAACGGCATTTCCGTCGAACTGATTTCATCAGTTCGATCTGGCCCTAAGATACAAGAAAAGCCCCCATAAAGGGGGCTATTCTTGTATCGGGGTAACCAGATTCGAACTGATGACATTCTGCTCCCAAAGCAGACGCTCTACCAGGCTGAGCTACACCCCGAGTGCGTTAAATATAGTAAAAAAGGGGAGGAAAAGGCGGTTTAAAACTGTCTTTTTGAAATCCACTCGCGGACGGCGCGTTGGGCGTTTTCCCCGAGAATTTCCTTCTTGTTCTTCTTCTTGAGGCCTTCCTGGTGGGGGAGCAGCCCGAAGTTGAAGTTCATCGGCTGGAAATCGTCGTTTTCTTCCACGAGGCGGTTCATGAGCGAGGCGATGCAGCTCTCGTCGGGCAGAGGGTCCGCATGGCCGTGCAGAAGGGTCTGCGCCATGTTCCAGGCGGCATACCAACCGGTAGCGACAGCCTCGGTGTAGCCTTCGCTGCCCGTAATCTGCCCGGCGAACCATGTGGGCGGAATGCCCTTGGCGCATTCGAGGTCGGGGCGAAGGCGCAGCGTGGCGTCGAGGAACTTGGGCGATTCGATGAAGGTGTTCCGGTGCATGCAGCCGAGACGTGCAAAACGCGCGTTCCTGAGCCCCGGAACCATCGTGAAGATCTCTTTTTGCGTGCCCCACTTGAGGCGCGTCTGGAAACCGACCATGTTGAACAACGTTTTCTGCTTGTTTTCGGCACGCAGCTGGATGACCGCATACCACAATTTCCCGTTGTTGCCGAGTCCCAGCCCGATGGGGCGCATGGGGCCGTGGCGGAGCGTTTCGTAGCCGCGGCGGGCCATCTCTTCGACGGGGAGGCAGCCTTCGAACAGTTCGTTCTTTTCGAAGGGGCGCGGTTCCACGGCTTCGGCTTCGCAGAGCTTGCGTACAAACTCGGTATAGGTTTCCTTGTCGAGCGGGCAGTTGATAAAGTCGGCGGTTTCGCCCTTTTCCCAGCGGTTGCGGTAAAAAGCGTGGTCAAAATCGATGCTGTCCGTCTCTACCACGGGGGCGATGGCGTCGAAAAAGTGCAGGCGGTTGCTGCCGAGGCGCTTGAAGATGTCGTCGGCGAGCGCATCGCTCGCCAGCGGGCCGGCGGCGACGAGGGTCGGGCAGTCGCCTTCGAGGCTCTTGACCTCGTCGCGGTGGAGCGTGATGTTTTCAGCTTCCGCGATTTTGCGCTCCACGGACTCGCTGAAAATGTCTCGGTTGACGGTCAGCGAGTCCCCCGCCGGCACCGCTGCCTCGCGGGCACATTCCAGCAAGAAACTGCCGAGCATCGTGAGTTCCTGCTTCAAAAGCCCGTGTGCCGATGTGGCGCCCAGGGCCTTGAAACTGTTGGAACAGACAAGCTGCGCCAAATGCCCGTCCCTATGGGCGGGCGTCATGCGGTTGGGCCGCATTTCGTACAAGTCAACCTTGAAACCGCGGCTAGCCAGCTGCAGGGCCGCTTCGCAGCCCGCGAGACCGCCGCCGATTACGCGTACACGTTCATTCATCAGTTCATCACCGTCTTGCGGTAGCTCTTCGCGTTGCCAATCCAGAGCTTTACGAGGAGTTCTTCGAGCGAGGCGGTAGAAACGCAGTCCGGGTCGGCGTCCTGGATTTCATCGGAAATCAGGTTCGCCTGCGTCAGGTTCAGCATGCCGTAGTACATGGCCTCCATGAGCTGCGAGGCGAACTTCGGAGAGATGTTCGCGACGTAGTCCATGTCATTCAAGGGCGGCAACTGGTTCTTGTCCGGGCTGAACTGATCCAGGTTGTCCATGGTCCACATGTCGGCGGCCTTGCCCATGTCGGGGCTCGGGGCGATCTTCAGGAGTTTCTCCTGGTACGCCTTCCATTCGGCGTCGGTCGTCTTGCCTGCCTTGCGGACGGACTTCAGGAAGGACAGGACCGCGTAGTAGAGGTCCTTTTCCCGCTGGTTCGTTTCTTTTTGCGTCGCCGGAGCCATGCTTTACCTTAGTGGCGGAAATGCCTCATGCCGGTGAACACCATGGCCACGCCAAGCTTGTCGCAAGCTTCGATGGAAAGGTTGTCCTTCTTGGAACCACCCGGC
>JAFZJK010000171.1 GCA_017553965.1 Lachnospiraceae bacterium
AGAACGTCAAGAACAGTGCATATGAGATAATCATGGCATCTCGGATGTCTTCCCAATTCTCTCGCACTCCGGCTTCAGTATTCATCAAGAAAGTTGTGCCTTACGCCGTCCTTCTTGTATTCAATTACCGTATTCAACTGGACATTCTCAACGCTCCTGAAAATGTTAGTCTCAATAAACGGATTTGTCTTTTTCAGTTCTGCGATCAGTTTCTTTGTTTCAAGCCGTTTGCTTGAGGTCGTGCCATCCTCATGGCAGGTGGTACAAGTATCCGTGAAATGACAGGCGCACTGAAGAAAGTGCAGATCATTGTAATCTCTCCATGCGCAGATATCCGCTTCCCTGACCAGATACAGAGGTCTGATAAGCTCCATACCCTCGAAATTTGTACTGTGCAGTTTCGGCATCATAGTCTGGATCTGAGCACCATGAATCATTCCCATCAGAATTGTTTCGATCACATCGTCGTAATGATGTCCGAGCGCTATCTTGTTACACCCAAGTTCTTTAGCCTTACTGTATAAATAACCGCGCCTCATCCTGGCGCACAGATAACACGGGCTTTTCTCTATCGTATCAACAGCATCAAATATGGTACTTTCAAAAATAGTAATCGGAATTCCGAGTGCTTCCGCGTTACTTTCGATCAAAGCTCTGTTTTCACTGTTGTATCCGGGATCCATTACCAGAAAAGTCAGATCAAACTCTTTCTGTCTGTGGCGCCTGATCTCCTGGAACAGTTTAGCCATAAGCATGGAGTCCTTACCGCCGGATATGCATACGGCGATGTGATCCCCGTCTTCAATAAGCTTATATATCTTACAGGCCTTTGCGAATGGTGAGAACAGTTGCTTGTGGAACTTTTTCTGTATACTCTCTTCGGCACGTTTTCTTTTTTCTTCTTTATCCGCCTGACTTTTTATTCCTGACCTGATGTACCCCACATATCCTTCGGAAAGACTGTAACACTCCTTATCTTCCAGATAGTCAAGGGTATCATCGATTTCTCTTGACATTCGTCCTATCTGGCAGTAGAAAACCAGTTTCTTATTTCGAGGAATATCTGCCAATGTCGCACTGTTCTCAAGATCCTTGACGTAAATATGAACAGCCCCCGGTATCATACCGTATGCCGTAAGGCCGTCGTCTCTGATGTCTATGAGCTCATACGTGTCCTTGGGTAATTTCCTGAGCTCGTCATAGGTTATTTCTTTCATATTTTCTCACTTGATCTGTCGGTCCTGGCGGTAGCGTTCCATATACTCTGCGTTGATTTCCTTGATCTCGCGCTTCCCGTCAATGTAGTCCTGATAAATATCCCAAGGGGTCCCGCCACCAATCCAACAAGAAGAACAGTTTTCACATCCTCCGCCACAATCAAGGGAGGACTTAATGATCTGCTCACGCTCTTCCTTTGTAGTATCTTTGATAAGAATCGATTCCATAAGCTGTCTCCTTACTGTTCAGCCGCCATCTCCTCGTTAATAGTGTCTTCGGTTGCAGCCATAGCCTGAAGCGTCATTTCAAGGAGCTTGTCAAGCTCCCAACCCAGCTGATCTGCACCACGTTCTATTACTTCTCTGGAACAGCCAGCAGCAAAGCCTTTGCTCTTATACTTCTTCTTGAGTGATTTCAGTTCCATGTCTTTGGTGCTCTTTGACGGTCTCATGAGCGCTGCGGCCCCGATAAGGCCCGTGAGCTCATCTGCAGCAAACAACACTTTCTCCATCTCATGAACAGGCTCCACATCGATCTTGGTTCCGCAACCGACGGTTATCCCGTAACCATGCGAGCATACAGCATGGATGATATCATCGCTGACTCCGCCTTCTTTAAGAAGTTCCGGTGCCTTCAGGCAGTGTTCATCCGGATACAGTTCAAAATCTATATCGTGGAGCAGTCCAACGATGCCCCAGTATTCTGCGTCATCACCATATCCCAGTTCTTTCGCATACCATTTCATCACAGCCTCGACAGTAAGCGAGTGCTGTATATGGAAAGAATCCTTGTTATATTTCTTTAAAAGCGCAAATGCTTCATCTCTTGTGATCATTTTTCTTTACTCCTCTTTTGCTTCGGAAACCACGGTATACACCTGTTTACTCTTTTCTTGTACTCTGCATATTCATTGCCGTAGACTTTAAGAAGCCACTTCTCTTCGGTGTTTATCAGAACTACTGTCAGGATGATCCAGTCAATCGGAATCATAGGAAGCACAAAGTAGTTATGCCACATGAAAGTAATACCAATCATGATGAACCAACAGCCCGTGTACATGGGGTTTCGTACCCAAGAATAGATTCCGTCTGTTTTGAGTTTATTCTCTGTAATGTTTTCGTCCATCCCGGACCGCATAGCCCCTATGTACCAGATACATATCCCGAGAACAATGATAACTCCTCCCGCGATGCGGAATATCCCGACCCACGACCCTGACAAAATACCAATCTTAAATACATAGTGAGTCAGAATTATCACCAAAGCGTTCAGAAATGCTATGCCATATATCAAGTAAGGACCCACTCCAAACATTGGAAGCTTTTGTCCTTCCTTTGAATAGTTCTTTAGTATATTACTCATTTCTTTTTCCTGTTCTGATAAAGCTGATAAGTTCCTCTAAATCATCGAAATCATCATAATCACCCATAATTCCCTCGCGATGATATACGATTCCCGCTTTCTCATTCCGTTCAAGACAATCTAAAAGCTCTTCAACCCCATATCGACGGGCATATTCTGCGAACGCACGAGGCTTAATTTTTTCTGCGTATAACCCTTTCCGGCATTTTGCAGGCTGGCACTCATAACAGCCATTCATGTCCTTATCGATCACGCATCTGCGTACCTCACAAAATTCTGCATCCACACACCATGAAAGATCTTTAAATCCATCCTGTTTACATCCTTTGCAGGTGACATTCTCAGAGCACAAACAACACGCCAGCCCACAGCGGGCAATCCCAAGTTCTCTCTTCATACAGATACTCCTCTTAGTCAATTATCTTAAGAGTTAATCCATGTTGTACATCTTCATTGTTTCACGATTTCGATACTCATGTTTTTCATAGTATGCGATCAACTCTCCGGATTCGTTTC